>CALVZZ010000001.1 GCA_944372715.1 uncultured Clostridia bacterium
AGCGGATGTGGCGAAATTGGCAGACGCGCTAGACTTAGGATCTAGTGGGAGACCGTGGGGGTTCAAGTCCCTTCATCCGCACCAAAAAAAATGGTCTTTTAAGACTATTTTTTTTAAACTAAAAAGGCGCGTATGACAATTTCGCCACTAAAAAGGGCTCCCGAAAATTTTTAATTTTAAGGAAGAAGGAACAAACGAGCATAAAAATAACTTTTAGTTCACTAAAAGTTATAACAAGCGAAGTTTGTGACGCCTTGGCAGACGCGCTAGACTTAGGATCTAGTGGGAGACCGTGGGGGTTCAAGTCCCTTCATCCGCACCACTACTAAACTAAATCGAACCCGATTTAGTTTTTTTATATTGAAAAATACTTTTTTAATAAATTGTTTTACAAATTTTGGCAATATATGATATAATTATGTTATCAAAAATATTTGGAGGATTTATGTTAAGTTTTGAAGAACAAGTAAAATTGGGAATTTCTTTAATGAAATGGAATATTGATGTTAAAGAATTAAAAACTGTAGATTTAAATAGTAAAGGAGTTCCTGCTGCTTATATTTATGAGCCAATAAGAGGCGGAAAATCAATTTGTATTACCAATAAAGGAGATGCACTCGTTGGTAATTCTGCACAATCTTTGGAGCAATTAATAGAAGACTTAAAAAAAGGAAAGAAAACAGATTTTAATAAAGGACAAAGCACTATTCAAAAAGTGAAATGTCCTAAATGTGGGAATATTGCTGAGTTTGATACTGCAAAAATTCCAACAAATATAAAGTTTGATTACAAATGCTCAAATTGTGGTGCTTTTTATATGATTAAGTTGGAAAATTCTTTGAAAAAAAGTGATAGCACACAATCAATGATTGAATATTTTAATCAACATTTCTTTACGATTGAAAATTCACAAGATCCAACCTGGGAAGCCATGTGTCAAAAAATCGCAGATGAACTAGTCAAAAATCTAAGAAATCAAGGCAAATCAATGCATTATATATTGGTACAATTAAACGGACTAAAAGATGCAGATAGTATAGAGAAATTTTTAGTAAGTCAACAAATTCAATTGCCTGAAAGCAAAAAGACAAAGGATAGTGTATTGTCAATATTTAAAAATAAATTACAAAATGTTAAAAAGCATTTAGAAGAAAAACCTCAAGGTATGAAATGGTAAAAATACAAAAATTAGTGCACCAAAAAAATAGTCTTTTAAGACTATTTTTTTATGTAAAAAATTGTTTGTTATTACTTTTCAAGATCTTCTATATTTTTAGCAATTAAATGATGACAAAATTGTTTTGAATAAGACTTCAAAGCTTCATTAATTGAATCTTGATTCCAATTAGATAGATATCTTTGCATTTTTTCATTATTAATTTTATTATTTATTAATAATCCTATATAATCAATTAATGTGTTTTTACTAATATTTGTTGATGGATGATTTACAGTCATTGTTAATAATTTTATATCATTATTTTCAAAACCCATTTGTACTAATTTGTTTGTTATAGTATCGTCACAATAAATGTAAAGAAGTTGCTCTAACTTAGAAAGTGCATTCTTTAATTGTTTGTAATCTGAATAATATTGGAGTTCATCGTTGATAATATTTTTAGCTTTTGATTGTAGTGTATTAAATGAAAATGAAATATTTTGTTTTGCCTTTAAAAATTGTTTATTTTGATGAGCTATTTTTTTATCTATATACTTTATTGTTTTTTTTATAAACTTTTTAGTTTTTATAGATGAGTTTTTATTGTTGTACATTTGGGTTAAAAACTCAATTATTATTTCATTAGAAAAATTATTTGCATCTTGTTCATTCTTCGATGTTATGTAATAATTGAAATTGCTGATGCTATTATCAAACTTTATATAAAAGATATCAGAAGTAGTTTTTAAAAGTTCATTTGTAATTGGTTCTGATTTATTAAAAGATTTTGTTTTTGATTTATATTTTTCTTGATAGCAGTGTCTAAGTTCGTGTGCAATCAAATCAAAAATTTTTAAAGCACCTTTTTTTTCAACAAAGTCATACGATATGCCAATTTCATTTTCAGCAGGATTATAGTAAGATTGTATAGGAAGCTTTTTTATTACAAATTTTATATCTTGCGTATTTAATTTTAAAGATTTTAAACAATAATGATAAAAATAATTACATATTTTAGCTTTTGTAATAATGCTTAATGGCATTTTTTCATTTAGCAACTTTATTACATTTTCAATGCACATATTTGAGGTTAATCTTAAATTTTCCATAATATTTTCAAATACTATATCATCTTTTACCAAATTTGTCAACTTTATGTATTAGTAATGAAATTTTACTTAATGTATGTGTTATTCTTTTAGTTTAGAATTTATGATAAGTATTAAAGAAAAAATAAAAAATGATTAAGGTTATTAAAAAGACATTAATAGATGATGAAAATGGTAACTATTATATAATTGAGGAAAGTAATAAGATTGTAAATATTTGGCAATTACCGTTGCAAAAGCTTGCAGTATATTCTCAATATAGCGTAAGTAGTGAAAGGCTAAATTTAAGAAGTTAAAAACAAAAAATCACAAATAAAATTAATATAACAAGCTTTAAAATACAATATAAAATTACTGACAAACATAAGCAACAATTGTTTGGTTACTTAATTACAAAATAAATATATAGAATAGGGGATTTGGCAAGAATATTCCAAAGTGGTTAATATAATTAAAAAAATGTTTAAACATTTCTGTTTAAACATTTTTTGGTGGACTGCCAGGGGCTCGAACCCTGGACCCCCTGATTAAGAGTCAGATGCTCTACCAACTGAGCTAGCAGTCCATATTCGTTTTTGTATTTATTATTTGCATTTATGAGATTGCTCAAAAATTGGTTTATACAAAGCTTTATATATTCCATTAAGCAATTGGAGCGAGAGACGAGATTCGAACTCGCAACCACTGCCTTGGGAAGGCAATGCTCTACCATTGAGCCACTCTCGCCAATGCTTATTTAGTTTAACACATCATTTTTATTAATGCAAGATTTTTATTAAATTTTTTTTAAATTGTTTTATTTTTTAAATTACATCTTTTAGTTTAAATGTTAAACTTGCTGGATTATGATCTGAATATTTAAAACCTGTGTCAACATTCTCACATATAACCATTTCAATATTATCTGAAATTATAAATCCATCAATAACTACTGTATAGTTTATACCTTTTGTGTAGGGAATTTCCGACGATCTATAAGTTGGAATTTCCTTACTTGTTGCAAATGAAAAATGGTTAGGAATATCATCATCGTTAATAACATTTACCCATTCAGGTACTTCTTGCTCGGTTTGAAATGTATTTAAGCTTTTTGCTATGTCGTGGTTCCAATCTCCACCAGCTATTATGTAGTTGCCTTTGTTGTATTCTTCGCTTATAAAAGAAGATAAAAGTTCAAGCTGTTTTGCTCTGATTTTACCACCTTCGTCATATGCACTCATATGTAGGTTTATAAGTACAAGTTCTTTATTGCTATTATTAACTCCAATTCTAGAAACGGTAAAACATCTATCTAGGTCAAAGAACTTGCTAAAAAATCCTTCATCTATTGGAAATGATTTTCTAACAGAATTCTTTATACCATATTTTGAATATGTAACAATCCCAGATTGGACACTTCCGTGAGGATTTGTTATTGGATAAAATAAATATCCACTGTGAAAATTTGAAGCGAATACATTTGCATATTCACTAAAAGAGTTTGTTAGCAATTCATATTGGTTAACAAAATAACTTCTATGTGAACTTGTGTCTACTTCCTGAAAAAATATAAAATCTGAATTGGTTTGTGATATTGTTTGAATAGCTCCATTTGTACATTCAATAACAGATTCTTTGCTTTTTGCACGACTTTGTGAACCTGTGACTTTTGTTCCGTCCTTCATTGTTCCTGTGTCCATAAAAAATGTAAAATCTTGAGTATAAGCACCAAAACCTATATTATAAGTTGAAATTTTGTATTCTGTATTGATTGATACATTGTTTTCATTATTGTTGTTTATTTCTAAATTATAGTTGTCTTCAATTCTATAGTATGTAGCACTTAAATAGATAATATAACCTGAAAGAGTTAAAACAATTAATCCAACTATACTTGCCATTGTGATGGCTATTATTTTTAAAGTTTTCTTTAACATAATATTTCTCCAAAAACATTTTATCATATTTAAAAATTATTAGGAAATGATTTAATGTTTAAAAGATGAAAATATTCTTCCCATCTGTATTCCCGTATTGGCATTGGTTTGTGATCCTTAAAATATAAAACAAGGGCAGGAGAAATGTTGTTATAGCTTTTAAAAAATTTATAATCTACAAGTTGTCCTTGTTTTATTAAATTTTTCGCTTTAGCGTGATAGTTAAAATATTTCATATTGTATTTTTACACTAATATTTCTTTTAATTCATAAAAATATATATGTCTTATTCCAAATGTGTAATTAATAGAAAAAGTCTTTTAAAAAACTTTGAAGTTGTAAAAAAATATTGTCCTAACATAATTGCAATGGTTAAAGCTGATGCTTACGGACACGGTGTTAAAAATGTTTGTAATGCATTATTTGGTAAAGTAAAGTATTTTGGAGTTGCTTGTTTATATGAAGCTCTGCAAATAAGAAAATTTGATAAGAACACTAAAATTTTGATTGTTGGGTTTTGCGAAAATTATTTAACAGCAATAAAAAACAATATATCCTTTACAATTGAAAATATTGAAGATTTTGAAAATTTATTAAAAATTATTAAAAAAAATAAATTTTATTTAGAAAAATATAAAAAAATTGCAAATATTCATTTAAAAATAAATACAGGTATGAATAGGTTGGGCTTCAAAAGAGAAGAAGATTTTGAAAATTTAATTAAATTGTATTTAAGAAATGAATTAAAAAATTTTATAAATATAGAAGGTGTTTTTACTCATTTTGCTTCAAAAAAGACAATTAAATTTCAATTAAATACATTTAAAAACTATATTAATTTAATACCAAGTGCAATAAACCCTATTATACACATTGGGGGAAGTATTGGAAAAATTGAAGCTAATTTTTGTAAAAATATATATTTAAGAGTTGGTATAGACCTATATACAAATCCTTATAATGTTATGAGTATTGAAAGTGTGGTTTTAAAAATACAAGAGGTTAAAAATGGAGATGTCGTGGGGTATGATTTTGGATATAAGGCAGAAAAAAATGAAAAAATAGCCATAATACCACTTGGATATGCTGATGGAATTAATAGAAAAACATCAGGAAGTTATATACAAATTAATTCTAAATCTTATCGCATTGTTGGAAATATTTGTATGGATATGTTCTTTGTTTTGGTTGATGATAGTGTAAAAAGATTTGATAAGGTTATAATAAATTTTAAAAATTGGGATAAAAAATGTAAAACTATTAATTATGAAATTTTGACATCGATCAATCATAGAAGATTAAAAGATGTGTGTAAATATTAATAATTTTTGTTTTTTTTATTAATTTTCTTTAAAATAAGTAATTTTTTTGATATAAATATTGTATGAGAGTTATTTCTGGTAAATTTAGAGGGAAAAAATTAATGAGTCCAAAACATAATATAAGGCCAACATTGGATATGGTAAAACAAGCAATTTTTACTAAGCTTCAATTTTTTATACCAAACAAAAGAGTTTTAGACTTATTTTCAGGAAGTGGCGCTTTGGGTATTGAAGCACTAAGCAGAAATGCAAGTGAAGTAGTATTTTGTGACAAAAATAGTGAAAGTATAGAACTTATAAAAAATAATTTAAAATCCATTAATGCAAAAAATTACAAAATTATAAAAGGTGATTTTAAAGAAATATTAAACACTCTTGAAGGACCTTTTGATTTAATCTTACTTGATCCACCGTTTGCTAGTGGATTTTATGACATAGCATTAAAGCTTATATATGAAAATGGATTATTAAGTAATGAAGGTGTTATTGTGTGTGAAAGAGCAAAAGAAGAGATTATTGAGTGTAATGGTTTTGTTTTAAATTGTACCAAAATTTATGGCACTGTGGCCGTTGACTACTTTATGGTTAAGAATGTATAATTGTGTTAGGGGGTTATATGTTCAATGTTGAATTAATAAAAAAAATTATTGAAAAAAAAGGAGAAGATGTAAATACAATATCGCATAAATTAAACATACCTTTAATTGAAATTAATAATATGCTTGATGATTGTGGAGAAATAGAAATTGCTAATTTTATCAAAATTGCAAAATTTTTAGAAGAAAATCCTTCAAATTTAATAAAATTTAACTAGATAATTTATTTTACATTTTTTATAAAGTTTAATATAATGTAAATATGAGAAAAACTAAAATTATATGTACAATTGGTCCAGCATCGTCTAATGTGAAAACTCTTGAAGAAATGGCAAAAGCTGGTATGGATGTGGCAAGAATAAATATGAGTCACGGAACCTTGCAGTCAAGAAAGGAAATTGTTGACCAATTAAACTTTATAAGAATAGCTCACAATAATCCAATTGCATTAATGTGTGACACAAAGGGTCCAGAAATTAGAATTGGAAAATTTAAAAATGGTGAAGCTGTTTTAAAGCAAAACCATACATTCAT
>CALVZZ010000002.1 GCA_944372715.1 uncultured Clostridia bacterium
GTGCGTTAACTACAACATTTACAGCAAGTCAAGGCTTGCTTTTAATGATTCCAAATATGTACAAAATTGCAGGTGAGTTGTTGCCAACAGTATTTCATATTTCAGCAAGAGCTTTGGCAACACACGCCCTTTCTATTTTTGGCGACCATTCCGATGTTATGTCTGCAAGAAGTACGGGATTTTGTATGATATGTTCAGGAAGTGTTCAAGAAAGTTTGGATCTTGCTCTTGTTTCCCATATAGCAAGTTTAAATTCTAGTTTGCCATTTATGCACTTCTTTGATGGATTTAGAACATCTCACGAAATTCAAAAAATTTTTGATATTGATGAAGAAGATATTAAAAAAATTATACCTTATGAAAAAATTCAAAAATTTAAATCCAGAGCATTAAATCCAGAACATCCACACGAGCAGGGAACTGCACAAAACCCAGACATATATTTTCAAAATAGGGAAGCATCTAATAAATTTTATTTTAAAGCATATGATGAAGTTGTTAATGCTATGAAACTAGTTGAAAGTATAACGGGAAGAAAGTACCAGCCTTTTGATTATTATGGAGATAAAAATGCTGATAAGCTTATCATTATGATGGGTAGTGGAGCTGAAACAGCAGAGGAAACAATCAATTATTTAAACAAAAAAGGTGAAAAATTAGGACTTATAAAAGTTAGGTTGTATAGGCCATTTAATAGTGAAGCTTTGGCTAAAATTATTCCATCATCTGTTAAGAAAATCGCCGTTCTTGATAGAACAAAAGAAAGTGGAGCTGTTGGAGAACCACTCTATTTAGATGTTGTTACATCACTTGCAAAAATGGGCATAAGAGCAAGTGTTGTAGGAGGCAGATATGGACTTGGAAGTAAAGAATTTACTCCTGCTTGTGTTAAAGCAGTTTTTGATAACCTAGACTCGTCAACTCCTATAAATTCTTTTACTGTTGGAATTGATGATGATATCACTAATCTATCTCTAAAAATAGAACCATTAAAAATAGAGCACGATAATCTTGAATTTAAGTTTTTTGGGCTTGGAAGTGATGGCACTGTAAGTGCTAATAAAAACAGTATAAAAATAATTGGAGAAAATACAAACAAATATACCCAAGGCTTTTTTGAGTATGATTCAAAAAAGTCTGGAAGTATAACTATATCTCATTTAAGAGTCTCTGAAACACCAATAAAATCTACTTATGCTTTAACAAATGCAGATTTCATTGCAATTCATAATTATAGTTTTGTAAGCAGGTATGATGTTTTGAAAGGTTTAAACAAAAATGGTGTTGTGCTTTTAAATACTGTTTTAGATGAAAAAGAACTTTCAAATGATTTGCCAGATTATTTTGTTGAATCACTTAAAAAGTCTAATGCACAATTATTTATTTTAAATGCACAAGAAATTGCAAAAAAATGTGGACTTGGAAATAAAATTAATGTAATTATGCAAACTGCATTTTTTAAACTTTCAAATATTATGGATTATGAAAATGCTGTAAATTGTATGAAAATTGCAGTTAAAAAGACTTATGGTAAAAAGGGCGATGCCGTTGTTGAAATGAACAATAGAGCAATTGATGAAGCTTTGAATGGACTTTTTAAAGTTAATATAAATAATCTTGTTGGTAAACATTATGGTGAAAAGAAGTCAAATGATTATTATGATAATTTTATAAAGCCAATCAATGAATTAAAGGGCAATGAGTTAAAAGTTTCTGCGTTTAACCCAGATGGATATGTGCCAACAGGTACAACTAAGTTTGAAAAACGAGGAATTGCTTTGGAATGTCCAAATTGGAATACGGAAAAATGCGTTGAATGTGGTCTTTGTGTTCTTGCTTGTCCTCATTCTGCATTAAGAGCTGTTTTGATTGATGATAATAATTGTAAAAATGCACCAAAAGGTTTTGAAAGCAAAAAAGCAATTGGTATAAATGGAGCAAATTATAGAATTCAGTTAAGTCCACTTGATTGTACAGGTTGTGGTGTATGCTCAAATGTATGTCCTACAAAGGCACTAAATATGACATTGAGTACAGATATATTAAAAAAAGAGGTTGAAAATTTTGAGTTTTCTCAAACTTTACCAAAATTAGAACAACCTTTTGGAAACAGTACTCCAAAAGGTTTACAATTTGCAAACTCATACTTTGAATATAACTACGCTTGTGGTGGATGTGGAGAAACACCTTATATCAAGCTTGCAACCCAACTTTTTGGTGAAAGTATGATAATAGCAAATGCAACGGGTTGTTCTAGTATTTATGGAGGATCTGCTCCTGCCTGTCCTTATACAAAAAATGAAGATGGGCACGGACCAAGTTGGGCGAACAGTCTTTTTGAAGATAATGCTGAATTTGGTATGGGAATTATGCTTGGAATAAAAACTCAAAAGTTAGAGCTTGAAAACAAATTTAAAAAGCTTGCAAATGTTACAACAAATGAAAAATTAAAAGAATTATCTAATAATTGGCTTGATAATCAAAATAAACTATCCTTTGCTGAATGTAAAAATATAATAAAAGAGTTGGTAGATGAAAACAGCAAAGAAGCTCAGGAAATTTTAGCACAAAAAGATATGTTGGCTAAAAAAAGTGTATGGATTTTTGGTGGTGATGGTTGGGCTTACGATATTGGGTATGGTGGGCTTGATCATATCTTGGCATCTAACGAAGATGTTAACATTTTAGTTTTGGACACAGAAGTTTATTCTAATACGGGTGGACAAAGTTCAAAATCCACAACAAAAGGCACTTTTGCAAAGTTTGCTATGGGTGGAAAACGAACAAATAAAAAAGACCTTGCTTATATGGCAATGGCTTATAGTAATGTTTATGTTGCTTCTGTCTCTTTGGGCGCTGATCCAATTCAGTGTATAAAAGCTTTTAAAGAAGCAGAAGCTCATAATGGACCAAGTATTATTATTGCTTATGCACCTTGTATTAATCACGGTTTTAATATGTCAAACAGTTTTGGGGAAATGAAGAAGGCAGTTGAAACTGGCTATTGGAATTTATTTAGATACAATCCTGATGGTAAAATAAAGTTTGTGTTGGATATTAAACCATCTAAGGAATATTCAGAATTTTTATCAGGCGAAACAAGATTTACTTCAATGGTAAAGAGAAATCCAGAAATGGCAAAAGTTTTGTTTAAAGAAAACGAACAAAATGCTAAGAATAGGTTAGAAAGATTAAATAGGTTTGACGGCGAATAATTTATTTATAATAATGCAGAACGGCAGAAGCTATATTGCTTCTGCCGTTTGCTACGGTAAAGAAAATTATTTTCTTTACAATGTTAATATTTGCAGAATTTTTTAAAATATTCATTATTTTTTAAATTTACACAAAATTTATATTGTGGTATACTATTTATATGAGAGTTTTAATTGAAATTGAATATAATGGCAATAAATTTAATGGTTGGCAAAGTCAAAGGAATGGTTTGGGTGTGCAAGATGTGTTACAGGATTCATTAAGTAAGCTTTTTAAAGAAAATGTTAAAGTTGTAGGGAGTGGTAGAACTGATGCAGGTGTACACGCAATTAGTCAAAAAGCACATTTTGATATGAATTGTAATTTTGACTTAAAAAAATTACCCCTAGCACTAAATTTTACTTTACCAGAATCTGTAAGGGTATTATCAGCAAAACAAGTTGATAAAAATTTTAATGCTTGCACAAGTGCACATAGGAAAACTTATTTATATAAGCTTTTTTCTAGGAATATTGCAAGTCCAATAAAAGAGGGTTTTTATGCACATATTCCTTATGAATTAAATTATGAAAAAATGATTGAAGCTTCAAAATTGTTTTTGGGACTTCACAATTTTAAAGGCTTTTGTACTTTGGGGTCTTCCGTTAAATCCTTTGAAAGAGAAATTTACAATTTTAACATTGAAAAACGAGATAATGAGTTTTGGTTTTACATTACAGGAAATGGATTTTTGTATAATATGGTTAGAAGAATCGTTGGAGCTGTTGTTGAAGTTGGTAAAAACAAACTTTCTATTGATGATATAAAAGTTGCATTAAATGATTATGAAAATAAGCACATAACAAAAAATATGCCAGCTTGTGGATTGTATTTGTTAAGTGTAGAATATTAAATTTTTGTTATACTTTTGTAACTTTATGAATATTTTGTATAAATATTAATAAAATTGCATAAATCTACTTGAAGTTTTTAATAATGTTTGATATTATATAAACATACTAAGGAGAAAAATATGTATCCACTAGAAGAAAAAATTGACGGAGATTATGTTGAACTTGTTCATTTTTTAAATTCTTTAAATAAAAGATTTTTAATAACAAGTGGAAAATCTTGTGCTGAATTTGATAATTATTTAATTGAGGATTTCCCAAAAGTTCTAAGAATTATAAAATCTTCAAAAACTCAAAAAGAGTTAGATAGTAATTTAAATTTGTTGTTTGACCACTTTGATTCAAAGGTGGCAGATTTGCTTGCTGGTAAGGGAGATATTCAATCCAAGATAGAACTCGTTTTTAAAGAAATGGGAAGAATAAAAGCTCAGGAAAAAGCGAAAACTGAATGGGTTATAAAAGGTATAAGTCAGAGAAAGATTGACAACTTGTCTTTAAATTCCTTGAGCGAAAAGAAACAGTTGAAATATGCAGTTCACAATATGGAAAATGCAAAGGAAATTATAAATGATAAAGAAAGGCTTGTTGCTATGATGAAGTCTATGGAAAATGTTTCTGAAGCTGAATTTAAAAATCGTATGTTAAAAGCATATGAAAATTATGCTAGAGAACTTAAAAAACATAGAGATAAATATCATACTTTAGTTTTAGACTATAATGAATTATTGTTTGAAAATGTTGCTATTGCAGAAATAAATGAACAAAGAAATTCAGTTAAAAGAGTGGTTAAAACTGAAAGTATGGAAACTGCATAAAGTTATTAAAAAATTTGTAAAATACTGTTGACAATAAGTTAAAAATGATATAAACTAGATGCGTCTTAACTTTAAGGCGCTTTTTTTGTGGATTAGCCCCCTACAAATTTGTGCTTTAAATGGGCAAAATGTATGGAGGTTAATATGAAAACATTGATGGAAAAACCAGCTGAAGTTGAAAGAAAATGGTATATTGTAGATGCAACAGATATGCCACTTGGAAGATTAGCTAGTCAAGTTACTGATATCCTTCACGGAAAGAACAAAGTAACTTACACTCCAAATGTTGATGCTGGTGATCATGTTATAGTTATAAATTCTGATAATATTATCTTAACAGGTAAGAAATTATCACAAAAGAAACTTCGTTGGCACACTGGTTATGTTGGTGGCTTGAAAGAAGTTGATTACAAAACACTTATGGCAACTAATTCTGAAAAAGCTGTTGTGCAAGCTGTTAAAGGTATGCTTCCTAAAAATTCTCTTGGAAGAAAGATGCTTACTCGTCTTAGAGTATTTAAGGGCGCAGAACACGAACACATTGCTCAGCAACCAATAAGTATAGAATTAAAAGGAGCTAGAAAATAATGGCAGAGAAGAAAGCAACTTTAAAACAAAAAACCCAATTCCTTGGAACAGGTAGAAGAAAAAAGGCAATAGCTAGGGTAAGGCTTATTCCTAATGGCAAGGGCAAAATTGTAGTTAATAAAGAAGATATAAATGATTACTTTAAAAGTGATGTTTTAAAGCTAATTGTTCGTCAACCATTGGAACTTACAAACACAAAGGAAAAATATGACATTTTTGTTAATGTTGTAGGTGGTGGACTAACCGGTCAAGCTGGTGCAATAAGTTTGGGAATTTCTAGAGCTTTAACAAAAGCTGAAGAGAATTTGAGAACTGAACTTAAAAAAGCAGGGTTCTTGACTCGTGATAGCAGAACAAAAGAAAGAAAGAAATACGGCTTAAAGAAAGCTCGTAAAGCTCCACAATTTAGTAAGCGTTAATCAATTTATAAAATACAAGTGTTGCGAAGTTTCTTGCACTTGTATTTTTTTATTTGATTTTGTTTTTATTTTTTTTAAACTTGTGTTATCCTATATAGGATTTTTGAGGTGAGTATGTACGACATTATTATTGTTGGTGGAGGCCCTGCTGGATTAACAGCATCTATTTATGCATTAAGAGCAAAAAAAAGTGTTCTTTTAATTGAAAGATATGCACCAGGTGGACAAGTTGCTCAAACAGGTAAGATAGAAAATTATCCAGGATTTAAAAGTATTGATGGAATGGATTTGGCAAGCTTAATGTTTGATCAAGCAACTTCTTTGGGGTTAGAAACTGTTTTTTCTGATGTTTTAGATTATGATCTTTTGGGAAAAATAAAAAAAGTTAAAACTTACGATGGCGAATTTGAAGCAAAAACAGTTATCTTAGCGCTTGGTGCTGTTGCTCGACAACTTGATGTCGAAAATGAAAAGAAATTTATAGGTCGTGGAGTAAGCTATTGTGCAACTTGTGACGGGAATTTTTTTAAAAATAAAGATGTCGCTGTTGTTGGTGGTGGAAATACAAGTTTTGAAGACTGTTTATATTTATCAGATATTGTAAATAAAATATACCTTATTCATCGAAGAGATGAGTTTAGGGGAGATAGGCATACACTAGAAAAATTATATAAGTTAGAGCAAGAAGATAAAATTGAATTTATTTTAAATTCAACTGTTAAAGCATTAAATGGCAAGGATAAGCTTGAAAGTATTGTTGTGGAAAATAAACTTAACAAAACAAACAGAGAAATTGTTGTTGACGGGCTATTTGTTGCAATTGGAAGACGACCAGACACATCTTTGCTTCAAGACAGACTTAATTTGGATGAGAATGGATATATAATAACAGATGAAAATATGAAAACCAACATTGATGGGGTGTATGCAATTGGTGATGTAAGAAAAAAACGACTCAGGCAGATTGTAACAGCTTGCAGTGATGGAGCTCTTGCTTCTGTGGACATAATTGATTATATAGCAAAAAATTTTTAATGATTGATAGGAGAAAAATATGTGGGCAAATGAAATTGCTGATAGAATAATTAGAGAACGACCAAATGAAAAGGTTTATACAATTGCATCAGGAGTAAGTCCTTCTGGTTTTGTTCATATTGGAAATTTTAGAGAAATTGTAACACCATTTTTTGTTGCAAAAGCTTTAAAAAACAAAGGTAAAAATGTAAGATTTATTTTATCACTTGATGAGTTTGATAGATTTAGAAAGGTTCCTGGAAACATTCCTAGTGAATATTCACAGTTTATTGGTAAACCTTATGTTGATATGCCAAGTCCTTTTTCAGAAAATGAAAGTTATGCAGAATTTTTTGAAAAAAGATTTTTAAATGAATTAAAAAAGGTTGGAATTGAACCAGAATGCATTTATCAAGCTAAGGAATATAGAAGTGGAAGATATGCTGAAAAAGTAAAATTGGCTATGGATAAAAGGTTTGAAATATTCGATATTATAGACAGTTTTAGAACACAAGATGCAGAAGAAGGGGAAAAAGATAAATACTATCCTATCAGCATATATTGTGATGTATGTGGAAAAGAAACAAAGCAAATAATTTCTTATGATTCGAACACTGGTGATATTGAGTATAAATGTGATTGTGGACATATGTGCAAAATTAACATATATACTGCAAAGAATATAAAACTTCAATGGAAAGTAGACTGGCCAATGAGATGGCAAGAAGAAAATGTCATTTTTGAATCTGGTGGTATGGATCATTCCACAGCAAATGGAAGTCACGATGTTGCAGAAAGAATTTCAAGAGAGATTTTCGGATTTGAACCACCAATATATGAGCCTTATAATTTTATTGGTATTAAAGGTGGTGGGGGAAAGATGAGTTCTTCCACAGGTAATGTTTTAACACTTACAGACCTTTTAAAAGTTTATGACAGACATTTAATTTTGTGGTTTTATGCTAAATATAAACCAATGCAAAATTTTAATTTGGCATTAGATAATGATGTGATAAGATATTACAGTGAGTTTGATAGATTTGTTAAAAGCTATTTTGATGGAAAACTTGATGAGGGTAATAGGGAAATATTAAGTTTTACAGATATTGATGAAAATTATTTAAACTATCCAAATTTCAGTTACCTTGCAACATTTTTACCAATTGTAAATTACAATTTAGAATTTTTAGCTAAATTGATGCAAAAAGAAAATACTGATACAACTAGTGAGCTTTATAAAGAGCGCTTGGACAGGGCGATGTATTGGGTGGAAAATTACGGAAAAGAGTATCAGATTAACTTGCTGGAAGAAAAAAATACAGAATTTTATTCCACTTTAACAGAAGAAGAAAAATCTTGGATTGAAAAGACCATTTCCCTTTTAAATAAGGATTATGCAACAAGTGATGAACTTCAAACTGAATTGTATTCTGTTATAAAATACTTAAATTTGGAACCACAAGAATTAAAATTAATGCAAAAAAAATATTTTGAAATTTTGTATAATTTGATTTTAGGGAAAAATCAGGGTCCAAAACTTGGAATATTTTTATTAGCTATTCCAAAAGATAAACTTTTAAGCTTATTAAGTTTTTAAAAAACGCAAGATTACTTGCGTTTTCTTTTATTAAAAAGGATAAATTTTTGGACTTTTATGTAAATATATGTTATACTTTTGAGAAAAATAAGTTAAGGGGATAGATTTTTTGGAACAATTAACTATAATCTTATTGTCAGGCATAATTTTTTTAGCATTATTTTTACTTTGTAAAAAATATGAAAGTAAAACAAATTTAATTATAAAATTATTCACACTTGGGCTAATTGTATTGTTTTCATTGAGGATAATGTTTGCAGATTCTTTTGATAAAATTTTAGCATTAGAAACAAATTTGTTTTCCAAACCAATGACTGCCTTTTTAGCAATTTTAAGATGGTTGACATTATCTTCAATTTTAATTACAATGCTTTCTCCATTTGTTAAAATTACTGTTTATAAAAATATTACAGCTTTTATTTCTATTTTTTTTGCAGTTTTAAATATAATTTTTTTCAAACAAAATGTAATAGCTTTTGTTGGAAATGTCAATGTTGGATTTTTTAATTATAGATCAATTATGTTTATGTTGGAAATGTCTTTATTGTTGGGCATTTCTGCTTTTCAATTGTTTTTATTAATAAAAAATAAGCTTTTACCAAATAAAAAACAAATCGGTCTTATGTTTGCGGTATTTGGAGCAGTAATAATTTCTTGTTTCCCACTTTCCACTTTTCAAGTTTTATTTGGTGTTTTTGGTGGAGCATTAGAAGATTTTAATTTGGCTCATAGATTATTTTTATATGCTACAATCCTTGCAATTGCATTATTGTTTATAATTTTTAGAAAGCAAGATGAGAATTCTAAAAAAGCAATGCTTCTTACTCTTGCCACAAGTTCTTTAATTTTGTTTTGCTATGATTGGAACTTTTTTTCTTTCACATATGCTAATTTACCATTACATTTGTGTAACACAGCTGTATTCTTAATTTTTATCGCATTTGCCTTCAATTTGCGTAGTGTTTATTATTTTACTTATTTTGTTAATGTAATTGGTTCAGTTTTTGCTATGCTTTTTCCAAATACCACAGCATCACTTTTTTCTTATTCTGGTATACACTTTTGGTTTACTCACGCATATGTTCTTATTTTACCAATTTTGGCGATGATGTTGGGCTTGTATGAAAGACCAACAATAAGGTATATGAGAAATTCCATATACATTTTTTCAGCATATTTTGTTGCAATGGTAATTGCAAATGCTTGGATAAACACATTTACCCCTGTTGATTATTTCTTCTTATATGGTGATGCTGTATCCCAATATCTATCATTTTTGGAAACAATAAGATTAAATTATCAATGGTTAATAAACATTTCAAATACTCTTTATAAAGTTTATTGGCTATACGATATTTTAATTTATATTGGTTACATAGGTTTAATGTTTGTAATTTGGGGTGTTTATAAAATTTATTACAGTGTTGAAGACCATTATAAAGAGCTTTTTGTGTTGCAAAAAATTGATAAATTGAATATTGCAAAATTAAAAAAGCAACTTGGAGATATTACACAACCAATAAACAAGGAGGGTATTGATATGATTAAAATAACAAATTTTTCTAAAACATATGGTATGAACAAACATAAAGCTGTTGATAACTTTAATCTTGAAGTAAAAGATGGGGAAGTTTTTGGATTTTTAGGACACAATGGGGCAGGTAAATCAACACTTATTAAGTGTATGGTTGGAATACAAAGTATAACAGATGGAAAAATAGAAGTTTGTGGTTATGATGTGGAAAAACAACCACTTCAAGCTAAACTTCAAATAGGATATGTTTCAGATAACCACGCTGTTTATGAAAATTTGACAGGAAGAGAATATATAAATTATGTTGCCGATCTATTTATGGTTTCAAAAGAGGATAGAGAGGAGAGATTAAACAAATATTTAAAAATGTTTCAACTAGAAGAAGCTATTGATAATCAAATAAAAAGTTATAGTCACGGAATGAAACAAAAACTTGTAGTTATTTCTGCACTTATTCACAATCCAAAAGTTTGGATTTTGGACGAACCATTAACAGGTCTTGATCCAAGTAGTGCTTATCAAATAAAAGAATGTATGAGAGAGCACGCAAATAATGGAAACATTGTTTTCTTTTCTAGCCACGTAATTGAAGTTGTTGAAAAAATTTGTGATAGAATTGCGATTATTCAAAAAGGAGAATTAAAAGGAGTTTTTAATTTAAAAAAGTTAAAAGACAACAATGTTGATTTGGAAGATTTATATTTAAGTTTTGTTGAAAATCAGAAAGATAAAAACCAAGAAGAGTTGAAAAAAGTTCAAGAAAAAGCACTTAAATTACAAGAGGGAGTGTGAACAAATGATTAATAGAATAAGAACTTTAACCATTCTTCAATTAAAAAATAAAAAAAATAAAAAAGCAAAAACAAAGACAAGTACAACAGTATCTATTGTGCTTCAAGTTGCAGTTTGTTTTTTAATGATAATAGGATTATATTTTTTACTTGATTATATTAAACAATTAGCTATTTTGCCAATTGATTCAAACTTTTTTCTGTTTATGCTTTTTATAACTCAGGCAATTGGAGTTTTAACTTGTGTTTTTGGGCTTGCAAACTTTTTGTATTTAAGCAAAGATAATACGGTAATTTTTAGTTTGCCAGCTTCTCCATCAGAAATATTTATAAGTAAACTTGCTGTTTTTTATATAACTGAATTTAAAAAGAATTTATTTTTTCTTCTTCCTTTTTTTATTGCTTTTGGAATTGTTTTAAAATTAAATTTTTTATTTTATATTTTTGTGGCATTTATGATATTTTTATTGCCATTTTTACCAGTATTAATTGGAGCAATATTTTCTTTGCCATTAATGTATATAAAAAAATTATTTAAAAAATATTCCATATTAAAAATAATTACAATTTTATTGATTGCAGGACTTGTAATGTGGGGAATTATATACCTAGTACAAATAATTCCAAGACCACTAAGAATTCTTGCAATATATCAAAAATTTTTTATATTTATTAAAGATACAATAATTTCAATAAATCAATTTTCCACAATTTATCAAGTTGTTGCAAATATTATGTTAAATAATAATATTTTTATTAATATTTTAATATTTTTAGCTATATTTATTTCACTTGTAGGTGTTTGCATTGGAATAGCTTTTGCTTATTTTAAAATTGCTAGTCAAAGTTTTGAATATGCAACAAAAACAAAAAAACATAAGAATAACGAACCAATTAAAAATACATTTTGGGTTTTTGTTAAAAAAGAAATTATTTTAAACATTAGAAATGCAGAAACATTTGCGTCTCATATTTTGTTTGTTGTTAGTTTGCCTGTTCTTCTATATGTTGTAAATGAAATTATTTCTGCAATTGATACAAACTTAAATGGTCTTGCAATTGCTTTTGCTGTAAACATTTTTATAGGACTTATGTTCTTAATGACAATAAATACACTGAGTGCTTCTGCAATTACAAGTGAAGGTTCTGAATTTGGACTTATAAAAACGGCACCAAGTGAAACATATAAAATTTGTTATGCAAAATTAATGGTCAATTTCTTTATATCTCTTTTAGGGATTATTTCTTCAATTATTGTACTGGCGATTTCAACAAAATTTAATTTTATATCTATTTTATTAATATTTTTAACTTTTTTATTAGTAAATACTGCACATATGTTTTGGTCACTACAACTCGACCTTTTAAAACCAAGATTGTTGGAATATGCAAGTTCTGGAAGTCTTAGAGACAACAAAAACGTTGGAACAAGCTTATTGATTGGAATGGGAATTTCTATTGTTTTTGCACTCGTTGGTTTTTTCTGTTTCCAAGGAATGAATTTGATAAATATGTTAAAACTACCTGTAATTGCTGGACTTTTTTTTGCAGTTAGGTTATACTTGTTTCAACTCAATATTAAAGTTTATTTTAATAGGATACAAATGTAAAAGGAGATAATATGTCAAAAAAATTTATACCAATTATAATCGGTGCACTAGTTATTGTTGCAATTGTTGTGATTGCAATTGTGGGTACAAATCCAGATTTAACCAATAAAGAAATTTATGTTCAGAACATTATAATAACAACTGAAAAGTATGATTCTTTTGAAGAAAATGGTACACTGGTAAGTCGTTTTATGATGACTAATGATAATACAAGCTTAGTTGGTGGAAACAAAACATTTAAACTCGACTATACAATTACTCCATCAAATGCAACATACAAAACGGTGAATTTCATTTCTTCTAATACAAGTATAGCAACAGTTGATCAAAATGGATTGGTTACATTCTTAAAAGAAGATAGTGTTTTAATAACATTGGAAGCAAAAGATTCATCTCAAAAAAAGGCTTATGCTCAACTTGTTTGGCCAACTGTCAACGAGTCAAGTTTAAATGTAAGTATAGATAATTTAGGTGAATTGCAGTTTGGAAATGTTGGCGATGCAATTAATCTTTCAAAAGTTGAAGATGATATTCTATACCTTTATGATAGAGTAGAATATTCATTAATCAGTGACGGGATAGTGGATATTTCTGAAACAGATGTTGCTGGTTTAAAAAATAATGTGTTAGAAACTTATTCAACAGGAAGTTTTTCTTTGACCTTCAATTTTAATGGTGTAGAAAAAACTCAAAATGTTGAAGTTGTTGAATATGTAAATACATTTATGACGGGAATTTCTTATTCTGAATATTTAGAAACAATAGGAAATTTAAATAATCAAAGTATTTCTGCAAATTTTTTAAATAAAACAGCTCAAAAATATCAAGTTGGTGTTGATAATTCATATCATTTTGATTTTATTATACAAAACGGCAATAATGAAAATATAAGTTTGGCAAATGCAGAATTAATATATGTCACATATGAAGTTATTGATGGCCAAAAAGAATTAATTGAAAATGCAGAAGTTTTTTCAATCAACAGTAATGGAACATTAAAATTTCTTTCAGAAAATGTTGGGAAAGAATATGAAGTACAAGTTTTACCAAAATATAACTTTTTAAATAAAGATGCAGTAACTTTTAATTTTGTGCTTGTTGAAGGGGTTAATATTTTTAGCCACGAAGAATTAAAAGAAAATTTCTCAAATTTAGATATTACTAATTTTATCATTCATTCAAATATAGTTGCAAAAGTAAATAACAACCAATTAGATCCTTATGGAAGAGTTATTAATTTTAGTAATTTGACAAGCAATAATGGTATAACGGGAGATATTTATACTAGATTATATACAGAAGATGAAATTGATTTTTCTATTGGAGCAGAAGTCAATGTGTATGGAAATTACTTTAAAATTGATGGAACAAAGTTGCCATACTTGACTGTTCAAGATGGTGGAAGTGGTTACTCATCTCACGACCCTTTAAGTTGGACCCAAAGCAGTGGATATCCTTGTGCAAGTATTCAAACAGCCATATTTAAAGTTCAAGAAAACACACAAGATGCCTATGATAATGGTGTTGAAAAAGAGAATCCTGTAAACTTTAATTTGTATAATTTGAAAGTTGAGGGGAACACATCTACAGGTATTTTATACGATACAGATGATGATGGTAATGTTATAATTCCAGAAGATGAAGCTATTAATATTGCTAACCAAGGTTCTTCTCACGCAGGAATTATGGGAAGAGGAGCAGTTCAAGTCAATACAAATAATGTTGTTGTTTTAAGAACCAACATTGGTTTATATGCAACAGGAGTTTGTGGAGGAGTGAATTTAGATAACACGCTGATTAATGACTCTTGGGGAAATGGAATTTTAGGATGGAGAACATCAAATGTTGAGCTGAGAGATTCAACAATAAGAAGAGCAGGAGGTGCGGCAATATGTATAACTGATGCTTCTATAACCGATGCTTATAGTCCTGAGTGGATGGATGCTACATTGACATTTGGTCCAAATGTAATTTTAGATAATTATGTTTCAGGAACAGAAGGTTACTTTATTGTAAATGGACTTTCTCAAGTTGTTCCATCATTAAAAGGAACTTTAAATACACAAATTGAAGCACTTGGAAAAACTGTTGTAAAAGACGAAATAATTGAAGAAACAGAATACGAAATGTTCAATTTTGCAATTCAGTTTGGAAGAGAAAAAAATTATGTATCTCTTAATAAGACAATAACAAATGTTGGCAGTGAAGATGGTTGGGAAACTTATGTTGGTGGAACATACCTTGTTAGAAGTGGTAATTTCTTAGTTAATAAATATAATCCAGATGAAAAGTATGACATAAACGGAACAAATTGTGTTGTTAATAAAACTGTTGATTCTCAAATTGTTATTAATTACTACGATGGAATGCAAAATGAAGTTGAAAAATATATTACAATAGAGAGAAAATCAGGATATTATAACAATGCCATTACAACTGCACTAGGAAATATTTATCTTGGTGGGGTTAGCGAAATTAGCGATGTGGAAGATTTATTATTAACAACAGGATTAGTTGGTGGATACTTAACAGCTTCTGACTTTGATACAGATATAACACAAGACAACGGAACAAGTGAAATTGCGACATTCCTAAATGGTGATAGTACTGTTATTAATACAGTAAATAGCGCTCTGCAAGGCAATTATACTCCTATTAAACAAGTAATAAAAAACAAAATAAGCGCATTAGCTGGTGGTGATTTAACAAATGGATTAAATGTATTCAGTCAGCTTTCTGATCAAGAAAAAATTGTTTATCTTTGTGATTATACACTTTATAACACAATTAAAACAAATGTAGAATTATACAGATTATTGTTACAAAACCCGGCATTACAAGCTTACTATACTTCTATAAATGCTTTGTTGACAGGTGTTGAAAAAATTAAACAGAGCGCAAAAACAAATTCAAATTTATTGCTTGTAAGTGTTGCAGTAACATTGACTAACGATTTAATAGAATTAAAAGAAGGAGAATCTGAAAAATTAAATTTAATAGAAGCCAAAATAAACAGTAATGCTTTGGGTGATTTCTCTGGAATTTTAATCTTTGCTGGACTATATTCAATTACAGCTTAATATAAAAATCACGGATTACCGTGATTTTTTTATGTAAATGTTTTAGTTGATGTTTTTGTTAATTTGTGTTAATCTTATATAGTGAATTTGTTTGAGTTAATTATAAAAAGTAAATCATTTGATCAATTTGTCAAACTTGTAGAGTTTGACAAACTTTCTCACGCATATTTAATTTTTAGTCCGGATGAAGAATATAATGAGATTTTTTCAAAATTAATTGCACTAAAATTGAATTGTGAAAAGGTTTGTTTTGATTGTGCATCTTGTGTTAAAATTTTAAACAACACTCATCCAGATGTGCTCATATATCCCAAAAATAAGAATTTTGTTGTGGAAGATTCAGAAAAAATAAACGATGAAATTAATGTTTTACCAATGTTATCACAATACAAAATTTTTATAATTAACAATTTTAATAAGGCGACAATTCAGGCACAAAACAAACTTTTAAAAATACTTGAAGAGCCACCTAAAAATGTACTTTTTATTCTTAATGCGACAAACTTAAATTCTGTTTTACCAACCATTATGTCTAGGGTTCAACAAATTGAATTGTCAAAATTTGATAAAAAAGAAATTATAACATTTGCTGATAAAAATAATTTAGATTTAAATGGGTTTGCTCTTGATGATGGTGATGGTTGGCCTTGCAAGACTTTAAAGCAATTTAAAGATGCTAATTTTGAGAAAAATAATATTATTGTTCAAAACATACTGCAAAATATGAAAACAAGCAAAGATGTTGTTAAATTTACTAATGAATTTTCACAAAAAGAAGGTTTTGAAGAAAGATTAAACATTTTGGAAAAATATTTTGATAATCTACTTATAGATGTTATAAATAACAAAAATAATGAATACACAAAAAATGATGCCATTGCTCAAATTTTTTGTAAAATAAACCAAGCAAAAAAGCAACTCCAAGCCAATTGTAATTTAAGTTTAATTGGAGACTGTTTGTTGATGGGAATTTTGGAGGTTAAATATTATGCAAGTAAATGAAGTTGGGATAAGTTTTGAAAGTCAACCAAAGATATATAGTTTTGATTCAAATGGTTATCAACTTAATGTTGGTGATTATGTCGTTGTTGATACAGCAAGAGGAGTTGAACTTGGAAAAGTGGCAACACCAATAAAAACAATTAATCTTGATGAGACAAAAGAGCCGTTAAAAAAAATTATAAAAGTTGCAGATAAAGAAGATATAGAAAAAAAACAAAAAAATCTAAAAGATGCAAAGTTGGCAAAATCTAAAATAATTGACATTATAAAGAATTTCCAATTAGAAATGAAGATTGTAAGTGTAGAATATACGCTTGATGGCACAAAGATGTTGATTAATTTTACTTCAGAAAATAGGGTTGATTTTAGGGATCTTGTAAAAACTCTTGCAAGTGAGTTTAAAACAAGAATTGAATTAAGGCAAATTGGTCCAAGAGATGAAGTTAAAATATTGGGTGGAATGGGACCTTGTGGAAGACCTTGTTGTTGTACTAAAAATACGGGTGACTTTGAACACGTAAGCATTAAAATGGCAAAAAATCAAGGGCTATCATTAAATCCAACTAATATAAGTGGGCTTTGTGGAAGGTTGTTATGTTGTTTAGCTTATGAAAACGAGCATTATGTTGAAACTTTAAAACTAATGCCTAAAATAAATAGTGAAGTTACAACTCCTGACGGAAATGGTATTGTTTTATATAATGATTTATTAAAAAGAACAGTAACAGTTAAATTTGATGATGATAAAAAAGAATATAATATTTCACAAATTAAATTTAATAAAACTGATAACAATTCAAATTTGGAATAACAATGGAAAAAATTGAAAATTTAGATTATAATTTAAAAATATATCAAAATTCAAACTTGTACACTTTTACAAGTGATTCGATTTTGCTTGCAAAATTTGTAAAAATTAAAAAAAATGAAATAGTCATAGATTTGGGAACGGGAAGTGGAATAATTGCGTTATATTTGGCTAAAAAATTTGAAGCTGAAAAAATTTATGGAATTGAAATTCAATCAGAACTTTCTGAATTGGCTAAAAAAAGTGTTTTATTAAACAATTTAAATGAAAAAATTGAAATAATTAATAAAGATATGCTTGATGTAAATTTAAGAGCAGATGTCATAGTTTCAAATCCTCCATATAAAAAATATAATTCTGTACAAAATGCAAATATGTCAAGGGCAATTGCTAGGCAAGAATTAAAAATCGACTTAGATAAACTTTTAAAGACAGTAAATAAACTTTTAAAACCTAATGGAAGATTTTATATTTGTTATGATTCAGAAAGAACTGCAGAATTAATTTACAAACTTAAAAGCTATAAATTGGAACCAAAAACTATGTTTTTTACTTATGCAAATTTAAATAAAAAAGCTTCTATTGTTTTTATAGAATCGGTTAAAGGTGGTAAAGAAGAAGTGAAAGTCTTGCCACCATTAATTACAAATGATAATAATGGAAAATATATTGAAAATTTAGAAATTAAAGATGTTAGGTGATGTTATGTTATATTTTGTTGCAACTCCAATTGGGAATTTGGGAGATATTTCTTTAAGAGCTTTGGAAACACTAAAAAGTGTTGATGTTATAGCTTGTGAAGATACAAGAGTGTCAATTAAATTACTTAATCATTATCAAATAAAAAAACAACTTATTTCATATCATAAATTTAATGAAAAAGTAAGTGCAAAGGGTATTTTGAACTTATTAAAAGAAGGAAAAAATGTTGCTGTTATTTCTGATAGTGGAATGCCTTGTATTTCTGATCCTGGCTCAACCCTTGTTGATCTTTTAGTATCAGAAAATCAACCCTATACTGTCATACCAGGAGCTAATGCTGGACTTTGTGCTCTTATTTTAAGTGGTTTTAATGCTAAAAAATTTACTTTTGTTGGCTTTTTATCTGAAAATAAAAAAGAAAAAATCATTCAAATAGAAGATGTTAAAAATTTTTCTGGTAGTTTAATAATTTATGTTTCTCCACATAATCTTTTAAAAGATTTGTCATTTTTATATGATGTGTTGGGTGATAGAAAAGTTTGTCTTGTATGTGAAATTACAAAAATGTTTGAAAAAAAGTATTATTTTAGTTTAAATAATATACCAGAACTTGAAATTAAAGGCGAGTATGTTTTAATTGTTGAAGGTGCTTCAATAGATAAACAAAATGAAATAAACAATTTATCTATCAATGAACATATTGAATATTATCTTGCACAAGGTATGTCTAGAAATGAAGCTATAAAAAAAGTTGGAAAAGATAGAAATATTAAAAATCCATATAAAAATTTAAAAAGTTAATTATAAAACTTTACAAATTAAGCAAGCAGTAACAGTTCCAAAAATGTTACAAATTAAAGCTAATGGAATTGCATATGATAATTTTTTTACAGAAGTTTGAGAAAAATATACAGTTGCAACATAAAAAAGCGTTTCGCTTGTCCCCATTATAACAGATGCACATCTACCAACATAGGTGTCAACACCATAAGTTGTGTAGATGTCTTTTAATATTGCATAACTACCACTTCCTGTAAAGGGTCTAAGAAGAACAAGCTCACTTACTTCTGTTGGGATTCCTAAAAACTTAAACATTGGAGATAAAATATCAATTAAAAAATCGGTTATTCCACTTGCTCGCATAAGGGCAACCATAACCATAATTGCTACAATGTATGGGAATATATCCAAAACTAAATTTACTGATCCTTTTGCGCCTTTTACAAATACATTATAAGTTTCAACTTTTTTAAATTTTGAGTAAAGAAGTAGACCTGCAATTAATATCGGCATTATGTAATTTGATATAATTTTTTCCTCCTATTAAAAAGTTTTTGTATTATTAAAGTCAAACCAACGCCAAAACAAGCAGTTAAAAAAGTTGCAATAAATGTGGGTATCATAATGTCTGTTGGTGAAACACTTCCTGCTGCCGTTCTTAAACCTATTGTGGTTGTGGGTAAAAGTTGTATTGATGTTGCATTTACAATTAAAAGCATAATCATTGATGGTGTTGCTTTTCCACTTTTGTCATCCATTAATTTCATTGCTTTTATTCCACAGGGGGTTGCAGCATTTCCAACTCCAAGAATATTTGAAGACATATTCATTGCAATCATTTTAATAATTTCTTTATCATTTGTTTTAAATAAAAACTTAATAAGTGGACTTAAAAGTTTTGCAAGTTTTTCGCTTAGACCAGTCTTGTCCACTATTTCCAAAATTCCTAACCATATTGTATAAACTGCAATAAGTTCTATGCAGAGTGAAATTACATTCATTGCACTTTCTGTCATTTCCGTTACTAAAATTGATGGATTTTCAAAAATTAGTAAAACAATGGAAATAATCATAAATAGTCCCCAAATCTTGTTCATATAAAATTTATATGTTTATATTATAATTTTAATACTTTTCTTTATTTGATTTTTTTAAAAAATGTGTTATAGTTTTGTAGGAGAATAAAATGTTTATAGATACACACGCACACATTAATGATGACAAGTTAATAGATGATATTCAAAATGTTATAGAAAGGGCTCATAATGAAAATGTGGACATTATTATAAATTCAGGAAGTAGTTATTCATCATCAAAAAGTTCTATTGAAATTGCAAATAAATTTAAAGAAGTTTATGCTTGCATTGGAATTCATCCTGAAAATTGTGAAGAATACAATGACGAAGTGGAAAAATTTATAATTGACAATGCTAACAATAAAAAGGTGGTTGCAATAGGGGAAATTGGACTTGACTATCATTACGAAGGATATAATTGTGACCTTCAAAAAAAAGTTTTTATAAAACAACTAGAACTTGCTCATAGGTATAATTTACCTGTTGTTATTCATTCAAGAGATGCAACAAAGGATATGATTGAAATACTAAAAGAATATAAAAGTTTGTTGACGAATGGTGGACTTATGCATTGTTTTAACGGAAGTGTTGAAACATTAAATGAAATTTTAAAACTTGGTCTCAAAGTTTCATTTGGTGGAATTGTCACATTTAAAAATGCAAGAAATTCATCTTCCTTAATAACGCAAATTCCTATTGATAGTTTTACATTAGAAACAGATTGTCCTTATTTGTGTCCAGAGCCATTTAGGGGGAATTTAAATGAACCTAAAAATATACCATTAATTGCAAAAAAAATTGCAGATATATTGGGATTAAATATTAAAGAAATTGAAGAAATTACCACAAAAAATGCAAAAAATTTATTTAAAAAGTTGATTTAATTATGGAAAATATAAATTTTAAAAAAAAATTTGGTCAAAATTTTATTACAGATTTAAATTTATTAAAAGCTATTGTTTCCGATAGTGAAATAACAGAAAAAACTGATGTACTGGAAATTGGTGCAGGTGCAGGAACGCTTACACAGGAAATAGCAAAAAAATGTAATAAATTGGTAAGTTATGAAATTGATGAAAGTTTAAAAAATGTTTTGGAAAATAAATTAAAGGAATTTAATAATATTGAACTTATTTTTCAAGATATTTTAAAAGTTAATACAAAAGATGTTGAAAGTAAATTTAATGGTAATTATAAAATAGTTGCAAATTTACCATATTATATTACTTCACCTATAATATTTAAATTTTTAGAACAGTCAAAAAAACTTCAATCTATGACAATTATGATACAAAAAGAAGTTGCAGATAAAATGGTTGCAAAACCTAAAACTGCAAATTATGGTGTGTTGTCAATAATGGTAAATCATTATGCTGATGTGAAGATTACAAGACTTGTAAAAAGACAAATGTTTACTCCAATGCCCAAAGTTGACTCCTGTGTTGTTGTTTTAAAAATTAAACAAAATGCTTATGATGAAAAATTTAAAACATTTATTCAAACGGCATTTTCTATGCGAAGAAAAACTTTATATAATAACTTATCAAAATTATATGCAAAAGAAAAAATTTTAAAAGTTTTTGAAAACTTAAAAATTTCAAGCAATGTTAGGGCAGAAGAATTATCTATTGAAAAATTTTACGATTTATTTAATTGTTTTCGACAAAATTAGCAATTATTTGCTAATTTTTTATTGCTAAAAAATAACACTATAATCTATTTTTCTCGTATACTATTTAAGAAGATAGGGAGAAAAAAATGTTTACAAAAAGAACAATAATTTTAAATTCAGTAGAACACGATTTACATAAAGCTGTTATAAGTTTGGAAAGAACAGGAGAGCAATTAAAAGGTAGTGTTAAACTTTATAATTTTAAGGAAGAACCCAAAGGTGTTTTGACTTTGGGAATATTATGCGATGGAGAAGTTTATAAGGCAGGACTTAATAGAATTGCTCTTAACCAATATCAATTTAACACTTACATAAAAAATGAAATTAATGATTTTACTTGTGCCCTTGTTAATTCTTATAATGGAGAAATAAAACCTTTGTTGATAGGAGCTTCAAATGGTGCAAGTTCGCAAAGTGCAGAAATAAGACTAGCTTCATCTTTGGGAGCATTGCAAAAGAAAAGTATGGATGCTGTAAAAAAGATTTTAGATGATAATCAAATTGATTTAGAAGAAGACACAGAACAATTAATAAATGATGAAATATCAAAAAAATGTGATGAAAACTGTTTTTTATGTCCATATAAAAAAGCTTTTTATAGTGATAATAATATAGATGAAGAAAAAAATGTAGAAAATCAAGCTTGTTGTAGTGTTAAAAATATAGAAGAAAAATATGAAAAAGATAATGAAAATTTAGAAAATAATTCAAATTTTGAAGAAAATAATGAAAAATTTGAAGAAAAAGATGAAATTAATGAAAACAAATTGTCATTTTATGATGAAATAAAAGAACAACTTGGAATGTTATTTACCAAATACGATGAAGCAAAGGATTTGGAAGACATTATACCAAATTCAAAATTTGTTCGCATTGAATATGATGATAGTGGTCTATTTTATGTTCTAGGGTTAATTTATGAAAATGAGCAAATCAAATATGTATGTTATGGTGTGCCAGGAATATATTCTGATGAATGTCCACAAGAATTAAAAGGTCTTTCACAATGGTTGCCCTTAGATGAAGGACAACCACAGGGTAAGGGTTATTGGCTTTCCTATCAAGATGCACAAAATGGTGAAAATATTAAGATAGAAGTTGTTTAAAATGATTGCTTTTAAAAAAAATTGTGCTATCATATAAATATGAGTGTTTTAGGTTTAAGTACTATAGAAATTGTTTGTTTGTCAATTTTTTCAGCTCTGTTATTCATTTTCTTATTAGTTGTAATAACAGGTGAAATTTTATTGTCTATAAGTTTAAAAAGAGATTCCTTTATTGGTAAAATTGTTGCCAGAGAAACAAAAAAAGCTTATAAAACTTTTAAAATAAACTTGGATTGGTGGAAAAATTTTAAGCTTGAAGAAGAGTGTGTTACAAGTTTTGATGGAAAAAAACTTTATCCTATGATTTTGAAAGCAAAAACCAATTCTGATAAAGTTGCAATTGTAATTCACGGATATTATGCAAAGTTTCAAGAGATGAACAAATATGCTGAAATGTTTTATAACTTGGGTTATAATGTTGTTATAACACAAAATAGGGCTCACGGGAAAAGCGAAGGTAGATTTATTGGAATGGGCTGGCTTGATCGATTAGATATGCTAGAAGTTATTGACTTATGTATTAAAAAATTTGGCAAAGATTGCATTATAGATATATTTGGTTTATCAATGGGAGCTTCAACTGTGTGTATGCTTGCGGGAGAAAAATTGTCACAGAATGTTAAGCATTTAATTTCAGATTGTGCTTATG
>CALVZZ010000003.1 GCA_944372715.1 uncultured Clostridia bacterium
TATAGAAGTAAAAATGGACTATTTGATTCAAAACTCCCAACAAGTGGACTTTTGGTATATAGAGTTGATGAAAATGTAATAAATAGTGCTTATGAAGGAGAAGATTCCGTTACTGCTGGTAATTATAATGCTCCACCTTACGATATTCAAATAATGAGGAATGAATTATTAACGCCATTTACTGATGATGTTCAAGAGTTTTTTGGTTCGGCATATGGAAGAATTGAAGGATATGAAAGTGGAACATATTTTTATTATCCAATAGCAAGCCAAAAGGAAGCTGAATCTTTAATTTTAACAGGTATTGGAGATGATTGCCTTGCACAAATTGGAAATGCAACGAGTGAAAAAACAATTGGTATAACAAATAAACAAAATGGAATGCAAAATGTAACATTAACTTGGCAAACGGGAGATATAACTTATCAAGTTTATGATGGTACAAATCAAGTTGAAATTGATACAAATAGTGTTTCATATGTAAATACAGGTATTGAAATTACTGTAACAGAACAATCTGATAACAGTATAACCTTTACTGTAAATTGGAGTAAACTTCCTGACTCACCACAAAATACCTTGATTAAAGAGTCTGCTTTTAAAGATAAAAAATTATACAATAAACTGTTAGAGATTTTGACAATTTTTAAGGGTTATGAAGTGACAGAATTATATAGCTTAGATTTTTCAAATTTTACAAGTTTAGATTTATCAAATTCCAATATTTTTTCTTTAACGGGATTAGAGTCATTTGATTTTTCAAATTTACAGTATATGAATTTGACGGGAAATGTGTTAAACAATTCTGGTATAGCAAACATTGAAAAAATAATTGGAAATTGCGTACAATTAAATTATATTAACTTAAATTTAAATAAATTGAGTTTACAAACTATAAAAAGTACATTAAAAAATAATACCAAAATAATATTTGGTTTTCAAAATTATATTGGAGATATTTCAAAAACAAATTATTTTTGGACGACTGACAGTCAAACAAAAATTTTGGAATACTATTTCAATTCAGATGATATTTTAAAAACTTCTTTTGGAACTGAATATTCAGAAATTGATAACAAAGGTAGCACTCCCAAAGAGTATTCATATAAAGTTGAATTTAACAACTCCCTAATAGGAAACAATTTTGAAATTAAATTTTATTTAATTGATGTTAAAACTTTTCCTGTTTCAATGGAAAGAAATGCTACATTTAAAAATGGGTTGACAATTTCTGGAATAACTGAAGGTTTATATAAAATTACTGCTAAAACGCCTGCAGTTTCAACTAATGCAATAGTAACAAATGAAGCAGTTTCAACTAATGCAATAGTAACAAATAAAGTGGTAACATATAGAATTGAAATAGAAGAAAATTCCAAAATTTACAGAGAATTTACAAGTACTTATTCAGTTGTGGATACAACAGCTCCAATTCTATCTAGTATGCTTACAGGAGTACAACAACAAATTGTTTTAAATTCAGTGTTTAACATTTCAAGTATTTCATATTCAATAATAGATAACGGCGAAAATTGCACAACTGCTTATACCTTGCAAAAGGGTGATGTTTCGCCAGAAGATGACAGAAGTGTAGTTAGATATAATATTTATAAATATGTCAATAATGCTTGGGTTAATGTGCAAGACATTTCGACCGATCTTATTGAAGTTGTATATAAGATTACTCTTACGGCAGTTGATGTTGCAGGAAACATCTCAAATGAAATAAGCATTGAATACAAAGTTGTCCCATCTGAAATCTATGTAGATTCAAGCTTTGTTAGTTCAATATTGTATGAAAGATTATTAAACATTGCAAACAATTCCTATTTGTATGAAAGTTCTTTTATTGGAATTTCATATATCGATTTGACGGGGCTTAACATTTCAGATTTTTCAGATTTATCAAAATTTACTTTTGATTCAGGAACAATAATAGATTGTTCAAACAATAATCTTACAAGTACAGATACAATATTGGTTAGTGAAAATGTTACTGTATTTTTGATTTTTAATAATTTACAAATTGATTCAAACAAAGAGAACTTCATATATGGTGTTCAGAATTTAAAAGATATTTACATTAATGAAAAACCATCACTCAACATAGAAAGCGATGAAAAGTTTAAAAACTTTTTTGATTATAGTATAACAAAAATAAATTCTTCCAATAGCACGACAACACTTGCTGTAAATAAATTTAATTTTGATAATTATGGTAATTATAGAATTGTTGTAACAAATAAAAATAATCTTTCAATCAGATATGAAAAAGATATAGTTTATGCAAGTATAAGATTAAATAATTCTCAATATATACAAGAAGCAGGTTCTAATTTTGTACAAGATAGTGTAATTTTTGAAGGGATTTTAAGCAACAACTATACATTATCAGTACAAAATATTCCATCTGGCAAGATGGATATTGGTACTTACATTGTCAACTATGATATTTATGAAAAAACAGACAATAAGTTGGTTGCAACTTTGGAACAAACTGTTATTGTTCGAGATACCACTGCGCCAACCATCACACTTTTAGGAAAATCTGAAATATATTTATATTTGGGAGATAATTATTCGGATCAAGGAGCTTATGCTTCTGATAGTTATGACAAAGACCCTAAGATTACCATAAGTGGTAAAAATAATTTAAACATAAAAAAAGTTGGAACTTATACTCTAACATATATTGCAGAAGATTCATCTGGCAATGTCAGTGAAGAAATTACTAGAAAAGTTTATGTCATTTATTATCCTATCAGTGGAATAAATTTGGGCATAGATAAAAGTTATTATACAGGAACAACTGTTAACTTAAATATAACTCCGATAGTGAAGAGTGGTAAAAAACAATATGTTGACCCTTCACTAAAATACACTATTTATATAAACAATCAAAAAGTGGAAGTGGAAAACAACGAATATACATTTGATAAAGCTGGAACATATAAAATTGATGTTACAGCTTTGACGACGGATTCTAGGGGAAATGCCGTTTTAGCTTCTTCAGATACTTACACTGTGGTAATTAAAGATATGACTTTCATTGAAAAATATGGGTTGTATATCATAGCAGGGTTAGGAGCATTTATTGTTATATCTATTGTGTTATATTTTGTAATTTCTAAAAAAAGAGAAAATATTATATAAAAAAATAAAAAGGTTTTGATTTCATAAACCTTTATATTTTTTTAATAATTATTTAATTTTTACAAAAAATAATATTATGCAAAAAATAAAAAATTTATTGTTATATATAAGTGCATTTATTCCAATGTATTTTCTAATAATAATTAAAATAATTTTAGATATTATTAATGATAATTTAAGTTTTAATGTTTTAAATACATCAATGTGTATTTCTATGTTATTATTAATAATATTGGGAATTATAGGGGTGATTTGGGCGATAAGATTTAACAAAGATAAAAAAATTAATATAATTGTGCTTGAAAAAAATAATACAACAGATCAACATTTTTTAGGATATTTTTCACTCTTTGTTTTGTTTGCTTTATCATTTGAATTAGAAAAAGTTAGTGAGGCTTGTGTTTTTGTTTTAATTTTATTTATGGTGGGCATTGTATACTTAAACAATAAACTTTTTTACATTAATCCCTTTTTAAATATTTTAGGCTTTAATTTTTATGATATAAAATTTAAAATGGAAAATGATGAAAAAATTAAAACTGCCAAAATTTTTTTTAGAGGAGAAATTGAGTTAAACAAAAAATATGAAGTGGATTTAAAAAATATAAATTTTAGTTTTCTTGAAATAAGGGAAAAATAAAAATGCTAAGTTTTGCTTAGCATTTTTATCTTTAACCATTTCTTTGAGCTGTTGGATAAATTGGCAGTTCAAAAAATCCGGGACATTCAGTTTGTGCAGGATTTGGCATCTGGCAAGGTGGAAGTACAGGATATCCAAAAGATGGAACGAGGATATCTACTTCACTTACAATTTTCAATATTGTTTGAATACAATAAGTTATTGTTGCTGTCGAACCAGAAATTGAACCAATTTCACTAGACACTGCGGCAACTGCTTTAACTTCAACAGGGGACAATGCAACTTGTGGTACAAAAAGCACTGCTGATCTATCAACCGTTATAGTTCCTGTTGCAGTTCCTGGAACTCTATTTGCATCAATGTATGATACAGTGATTGGTATAGAAATTGTTGCACTTACATTTGCATAATTTGGTCTAGAATCTATTCTATCGATTGTCACATTAGATATTGTAGCTGGATTTGTGGGATCACTTTGTGCTGAAACATATGTAAGTGGTTCAGCTGGGCTTGCAGGTGTAAAATTGCTCAATGTTACAACTGCTCCTGTTACAGTATCTCTGTTTATACAAGCATCAAAAACTTTATTTGCTTCAATCAAAACTCTTTCACAAATATTGTTAAGAGCACTAGAATTAATTGGACCAGGCCTGTTTGGGTTGTTGTTATTGATGTAAAAAGACATAAATTACCTCCTTTAATTCTCGTAATATACTATGCAATTACTTTTAAATGTGTGATAAACAAAGCTTTTATGAATATCATAAAATATTGTTTTCTTTTAAATTTGTTTGTTAAAAATAAAAAAATATAGTATTCTTAACATAAGGAGTTTTTATGATTATTTTAGCTAGTGACCACGCAGGATTTCAATTAAAAGAGCAAATCAAGGAATTTTTCAATAATGAAAATATAACAACAATTGATGTTGGAACATATTCAAAAGATAAAGTAGATTATCCTGACTTTGCAAAAGCAGGGAATGAAAGAGTGTTAGAAAGTCCACAAAATATTGGAATTTATATTTGTGGAACAGGTATTGGTATGAGTATTGCTGCAAATAGAAATCCTAAAATCAGAGCAGCCCTTTGTGTCAACTCTACTTTTGCTAGTTTTGCAAGAAAACACAACGACGCTAATGTGTTGATTCTTCCTGGAAGATATATGAGTAGAATGAAAGCTATCAACATTGTAAAGACATTTTTAACAACAGATTTTGAAAAAGGAAGACATTCTAAGCGTATTAAAAAACTTAACAATATGATTTAGAAGGTGAGCAATGTTAACATTAATTATAATTGTAAAACAAAGAAAAATTCAAAATGATATTATATCCTTGCTTGAAACTTTTTGTGTAAACGTTCAAATTTTATTTGCAACGGAAGAAGGAAATGATGGTTTAACAGAGATGGAAAATCGTAAAGAAAATGTAAGGGTTGTGTATTTTCCAAAGAAAACATCAGAAGAAGATATGATAGAAAGTTTGATAGACTATGTTGATGGGCAAACTTTGTGTATTGTTAGAGATGACAATAAACCAATAAATGTTAATTTAATAAAGAGATGTATTGTAAAACAAAAAGAAGGTTATGATATTGTAATGCCAAAAAATAACAAGAAAACGAATTTTTTTAAAAAATTTTTTAAAAAAATTACAAATGCTCTAGTGTATAAAGTTTTTGGTTTTAATTTATTTGAAGGAAACATTTCTATTCAGTGTTTTGGTAACAATTCAATTAATATTTTAAAAACAAATAGAACGGGAACTTTAACAAAAGTTAATAAATGGCTTGGAGCAAATATAGGTTATGTTGATGACAATGTAGATAATTTCAGACCAAAAGCAAAAAAACTTGGAAAACTAAAATTATGGACAATATTATATTTTATGTTATTTGTAGTTTTTTTATCTAGCACAATAGCTCTTCCAATTTTGTTTTCACTCCCTTGGTTAGTTGTTTTATTGTTAATATTTGGTACTTTAATTGGAATTTCATTATCTTTATTCAATTTTTTAAGGTTTTATATAAAATATCAAGTTGGTGAGTTAATTGCAAATAAAGTGGAAATAATAAAATCTGGAAATAATGAATAGGAGTGTTTATGTTTACAGATTGTGAAAGCAAACAAAAATTGGCTTATATGTTAGTCAATTACTCTTGTGGAGTGAAAAGTGGGGAAAAAGTTCTTATAGAAGCAACAGATATTTCAACAGATTTTATTGAAATGCTTATTGAAGAAATATGGAAAGTGGGTGCATATCCTTTTGTTTGGAATAGGAGTATAATCTTGCAAAAGGCATTAATTAAAAATGCAAATAAAGAATATGCTGAATTAAATAAAAAATATGATTTACCTATTATGCAAGATATGGACGCAGTAATAATACTAAAAGCTTGTAATAATAAGTTTGAGTTTAAAGATGTAGATGCAAGTGTAAAAAAGATTTATGATTTACACTATACTGAACCTGTTGAAATGAAAGAAAGGGTTAATAATACAAAATGGGTACTTCTTGCTTATCCAACATCAGCTTTTGCTCAAAGTGCCAATATGAGTACGGAAGAATTTGCAAAATTTTACTACAAAGTTTGCACTTTGGACTATGCCAAGATGAGCAAAGCAATGGATAAACTTGTACAATATATGGAGAAAACACATAAGGTTAGAATTGTTGGTGTTGATACAGATTTGGAGTTCTCAATAAGTGGACAAAAAGCAATAAAATGTGATGGGAAAATGAACATTCCAGATGGTGAAGTCTATACAAGTCCATTGAGAACAAGTGTTAATGGAAAAATTAAGTATAATATTGCTTCTTTATATAATGGAATAAAATTTGAAAATGTTTACTTTGAAATTAAGAATGGCAAAATTGTTAAAGCAGATGCGGGAGCACAGACGGAAGAGTTAAATAGCATATTAAACACTGATGAAGGGGCGAGATATTTTGGAGAATTTGCTTTGGGAGTTAATCCTTATATAACAGTACCAATGTTAGATATTTTATTTGATGAAAAAATATGTGGTTCTTTTCATTTAACGCCGGGTAGCTGTTATGATGATGCATCAAATGGAAACAACTCTGCTATTCATTGGGACCTTGTAATGAGTCAAAATGAAAATTATGGTGGAGGGAAAATATTTTTTGATGATGTGCTGATCAGAGAAAATGGTAAATTTGTTGTTGATGAATTGCTAGACTTAAATCCTGAAAATTTGATATAATTTTTGCAAGGAGAATAATATGGAAAAAATTAAAATTGGTATAAATGGTTTTGGAAGAATTGGAAGGCTTCTTTTAAGAGTTTGTGCAGAGAGAAATGATGTTGAAGTTGTTGCAATAAATGATCCATTTTTAGATGTGGAATATGCGAAGTATCTTTTCTTCTATGATTCAATTCACGGAAGGTTTAATGGGCAAGTTGAAGTTGATGGTGAGTTTTTAGTTGTTAATGGTAAAAAAATTAAATTTTTCGCTGAAAAAGAGCCATCTTTAATTCCTTGGGCAAGTGTAAAAGCTGAATATATTGCAGAAGCAACAGGAAAATTTACATCGTACGAAGGTGCAGAAGCACATTTAAAAGCAGGTGCAAAAAAAGTTGTTGTTACTGCTCCAGGTAAAAATTTGCCTATGTTTGTAATGGGAGTAAATGAAAACACTTACACTAAGGATATGCTAATTGTTTCTAATGCAAGTTGTACAACAAATTGTTTGGCGCCACTTGCAAAAGTTGTAAACGATAATTTCCATATAGTTGAAGGATTGATGACAACAGTTCACTCAACAACAGCGACTCAACTTACTGTTGATGGAACAACAAAGAAGGATTATCGTGGGGGAAGAGCTGCATCTTACAATATAATTCCATCATCAACAGGAGCAGCAAAGGCAGTTGGGGAAGTTATTCCAAGCTTGAAAGGAAAATTGACAGGAATGAGTATGCGTGTTCCAACACTTGATGTTTCAGTTGTTGATTTAACTTGTAAGATTGAAAAATCTGCAACTTATGAAGAAATTGTTGAAGCTATGAAAAAAGCTGAGAGTGGTGAACTTAAAGGAATATTAGGCACCACTAATGATGCTGTTGTTTCTTCTGATTTCATAGGTGATAAAAGAACCTGTATTTTTGATATTACTGCAGGCATTATGCTCAACCCTAATTTTGTAAAATTAGTTGCTTGGTATGACAACGAAATGGGCTACTCTAACAAGGTTATAGATTTGATTGAACATATGGCAAAAGTTGATAAAAATTAAAAGGATTAAATATGAATATACTACACGACATAAGTCAGGACAGAATAACACCAGAAGATTTTGTTGCTTGTATAGAAATTGAAAAGGGCAGTAAAAACAAATATGAATCAGATAAAGAAACGGGAATGATTATCTTAGATAGAGTGCTTTATACAAGTACCCACTATCCAATGAATTATGGTTTCATTCCAAGAACATTATCCGGTGATGATGACCCACTTGATGTATTTGTGCTTTGCAGTCAACCAATTGAGAAAATGAGTTTGGTGAGGTGTTATCCAATTGGCGTTGTATATATGATAGATAGAAATGAAACAGATGAAAAGATAATTGCAATTCCATTTGGAGATCCACAATACAATGAAATAAAGGACATAACGGAATTACCAGCACATATTACAGATGAATTAAGACACTTTTTAACGGTGTATAAACAACTTGAAAATAAAGTTGTTAAAGTGCTTGAAGTTGCAAGCAATGATAAAGCAAAACAGACAATTAAACAGTGCATAGATTTATATTTGAAGGATAAACATCTCTGCTAATTCATCAATATTTCCTGCACCTAAAATAAGTAAACAATCGCCTTGTTTAAGGCGTTTTTTTATTATATTGTAAGAACTTTTTATGGTGTTATGATAAAACGAACCTTCAATGTGTTGTGAAAGAACCTTTGCACTACCTTTTTCAATGTATTTTTCTCTTGCACTGTATGTTTTAATTATATGTACTTCATCTGCCGTCTTTAAGCAATCAACAAAATTTTGAAATAATGTGAGTGTTCTTGTATAAGTGTGTGGTTGAAAAGCAACAATAATTTTTCCTTTAACATATTTTTTTGTTGAAGTAATAATTTTTCTTATTTCGGAAGGATGATGTGCATAGTCAGAAATTATTAAATTTGGGAATTGTGAAATAATTTCGTATCGTCTTTTGACGCCTTTATACTCCATCAAGGAATGTTGTATCTTTTCAAAAGGTATTTTACAAAGTAAAGATATAGCAATTGCAGAAAGAGAGTTTAGTACATTGTGTTTTCCAATTGCATTTAATGTTATTTTACCTAAAAAAGTATTATTTAAAAAAACATCATAACCATATTTTCCACTACCTATGTGTGAAATATTTTTAGCTTGAAGAAAAAATTTATTTTTATATACTATATAATTTTTTTTATCAACATTTAAACAAATTTTACAATTATTTTTAAATTTATCAAAACTATATTTTACATTTTTATAATTTTTAAAAAAATCCAAATGTTCTGCTTCAACATTTAAAATAATACCATATTTTGGTTTTAAATCTAAAAAGGCGTTTTTATATTCGCAAGCTTCACAAATAAAATACTTGTTTTTTCCTATTTTTAAGTTTGAGTTGAAACAATTTGATATGCCCCCAATATGAACTGTTGGATTTTTTTTTGCATAAATAAAAATTTCAGCTATCATTTCCGTTGTGCTTGTTTTACCGTGTGCGCCACTTACGGCAATAACATTGCTATATTTTTTTGAAATTATACTAAGCATTTGGGAACGAGTTAATATGTTCAATCCTTTAATTTTTGCTTGAATTAATTCTGGATTGTTCTCGTTAATTGCATTTGAAATTACAACCGTATCTGAGTTTTTTAGATTATTTTTATTGTGCTTATAAAAAATTTTAATTCCGTTTAATTCCAAATTTTTTGTAATATCATTTTTATGTAAATCAGAACCTTGTATATTATAACCCAAAGTTTTTAAGTGCAAGGCAATTGCACTCATACTAATGCCACCTATACCAATAAAATGTATATATCTCATAGATATTATTTATGTAATTTAATTATGTTTTGATAAAAATTTGCTTAAAATGTTTGCTTTTTATAAGAAAAAATATTAATATATACTTAGCTTGAAAAGCAAATACTTAAAAAGGAAGGTACAAACACTTGAAAATTTCAGACATCAGAATTAGGCTAGTAAAAAAAGATGACGGAAAACTTAAAGCAGTTGCATCTATCACAATTGATGAATGCTTTGTTGTTCACGACATCAAAGTGATTGAGGGAAGTGAAGGTCCATTTATCTCAATGCCTAGCAGAAAAGGTCCTGACGGGGAATATAGAGATATTGTTCACCCAATCAACACAGAAACACGTGAAATGATTCGTGATGCTGTTTTGGAAGCTTATCAAAAAGCAGAAAAAGAAGAAGCTTAATAGGCAAAATCTTTTAAAACCGTGGTAAAGCCACGGTTTTTTCATTATATAAATATGTTAATTTGACATATATATTAAAATATGCTATGCTAAAGAGCTTTTGCTTAAAGGAGGTTTATGTCCGAAGAAAAGGTAAAGTCTATTTTAGTTTTTAAGGAACAAATTGAAAAGAGTAAGAAAATAGCACTAATATCACACAAAAATCCAGATACAGATGCATTATCTTCTATTGTAGCATTAAAAAAAATTATAGAAAAAAATTATTCTGATAAAATAATTGATCTTTTTTCAGAATGCGAAAGCTTAAAGGAAATTTATAAGCCAATTTTAAAAGAAGATAATTTGAATATTCAAACTGTGAATGATTACGATTTAGCGATTGGTTTTGATTCTGCTACAAAGGAAAGATTTGGTATTTATGAAAGGATTTTTGATTTGGCAAAGGATACTGCTCAAATAGATCACCATTTTTCTAACGAAATGTTTGCTAGGAATAATATAGTTTATATGACTTCTTCAACCACAGAAGTGCTTTATTTGGTTTTAAAAGCTTTGCATTTTGAAATACCAAATAATATATGTAAGCTCATTTATGCTGGTATGATTACGGATACAAGTGAATTTACGCAAGGAATAAAGAGAAAATCCACAATTAAAGTACTAAATGATTTTTATATAAAAAAAGTTGATATGGATTGTGTATTAAATTATTTTTTTAAAAACAATTCAAATTCTAAAAACAAACTTTTAGAAAAAGCTTTACACTCAATGAAATTTTATTTTAACGGTGGGTTGGTTATAATGACACTCAATGAAAATGATTTTATTGATGCAAATGCTAAGCAGGGAGAAGAGGAAGGAATAATCAATCAAGGCATTAACACAAAGGGCGTGAATATTGCTTGTATATTTATTAAAAGAAATGAAAAACCATACTTTGTAAGTATGAGAAGTAAGTATGGGGCAGATGTTTCAAGTATAGCAAAAAGATTCGGTGGTGGTGGTCACGTAAATATGGCGGCATTTACTTATAACGGAAATATCAAAGAAATTGCACCAGATTTTTTTAAACTATGTAAAAAAGAACTTGTCAGATGTAGAGAAATACCAAATCAAAATATATTTTTTGATGATAATGAAAAATAAAAAAACAATTGAAATTTTATGAGTTTTATTTGATTTTTATAATAATAAATATTATACTTTTACTACATAAAAAAGGGAAAAATATGCTAATAATTTTATCAGGTTGTTCAGGGGCAGGTAAGTCTACAATAATAAAAGGACTCCTTCAAAAAAATAATAAAATCAAGTTTATGAAAACTTGTACAACAAGGAAAAAAAGAGAAGGAGAAACAGATGATAGTTACATCTTTGTAAGCAGAGATGATTTTGATAAAAAATTAAAAAACGGCGAAATTTTTGAATATGAAGAAATTCATAAAAATTTTTATGGAACATTGAATTCTTCTTTGGATAAAGTAATTGATGGAGAATTCCACTATATTAAAGATGTTGGCGTGCTGGGAGAAATAAATTTAAAAAGAGCATTAAAAAATAAAGCAAAAGTTATTTCAATTTTTCTGACAGTTCCCAAAGATGAATTAATTAGAAGACTTAAAGAAAGGCACGAGCCTGACATAGATTTAAGGCTTTCTAGAATGGAATTTGAGATGAGCTATATAAATAATTACAATTATGTTATTAACAATACGAATTATGAAAAAACACTTGCAAAAATTGAAAAAATTATTGCAAAAGAAGAAAAGACAAAATAAAAAAACTATTGATTTCTCAATAGTTTTTTTTATTTTATTCTATAACAATTTTTTCTATATTTTTTAATGTTGGATAAACATTTTCAAAAGATTCAAAATCCCAGATTGTGTTTGAAAATTTATTATCAATGAAAGCTTTAAAACCACTTGTTCCTTTGCAATCTTCATCAGAGCAATCAATCCAGCCTGCGTATTTACCACCTGTAAACAATGTTGGTATAAAGTTTAATATGTCGCCTAAAACTGTATCAGATGTTGATTGTCTTTTTGATTCGCCATAATTCACAATCAAGCAATTTTTTACTTCTCCATAATTAACATTTAAAACTCTGCCAGCAAGTTTAGATAAGAATGTCAACCTGAATGGTGAATATGTTTCAGCAAATAAATCTCCTTTTCCTGTAATAGTTGCAGAACTGAAACAATATTCGAATGTTCCTGCATCAATTCTATATGCAAGGCCGGCAACAACACCATCTTCATATTGACCTGTTAATGTTGCAGTTGTGAAACAGTTGTTTACAATTCCGTTTGAAATTGAAACCAATCCACCAATGAATTTACCAAGAATTTCCCCAGATGAATAGCACTCTGTTATTGTTCCTGCATTTGTTCCTGCTATGCCACCAATGTAGTTTCCTTTAATTGAAATATTTTCAACATAGCTTGTTTTAACTTCTGCATTTTGTTCGTTTGCTCCAACAATTCCACCTGCATAGGAATTATTATTTACATCTCTTAAAGCAAGAGTAACATTTAAACAAGAATTTTCTATTTTTCCTCTGTTTGTTCCAACAACACCACCAGCTATCAAGTTTCCAGAAATTTCTTCTGTAATAACAATAGCTTCATTGTAAAGATTTGATACCATATTGTTATTTATTGCCACAATTCCACCAACTGTTAAGTTTGCCGTTGTGTTTAAATACATTTGAATTGTTGAAGACATTATTAATGTTTTTACATTTTCAATTGTTGCCTTTTCAGATATTCCAACAACACCACCAACAGTTCCTGTTACAGGTTTTGTATAGTTAATTTTGTTTGTGTAATTTTCTGTAGCAGAATCTTGAATTGTTATATTATCAATATAACCATTTCCAATATATCCGACAGCACCACCAATTGTGTTTCCTGTTGAAATATCTAAGCCTATAACTGTACAGTTAGATATTCTAGCTGTTGCACCATAAGCTACTATTGTTCCTGTATAGTCACTTACAAAATCTGATGAATTGTATATGTGGAAATTTTCAAAATTAACTCCATTTATTTCAGCATCACCATCTGCGAATCCAAAGAATCCTGCATATTTTTTATTTTGAATAATGAAATCTTTAAATGTAAGAGATTTTCCTGTTACAATAAATTTTCCCATAAATGGTGTTTCTTCTGAGCCAATTGGTTCCCAAGTTGTTAAAGATGGGTCAAGATCTTGCATTGTGTATACTGTATCTTCTGAAAAATTTACTTCAATTGTTGCATCGCTTGAAGGATTTGCTATTAACATATTTAAAGCAGTAGTTAATTCTTCTTTGTTTGTTATTACATTACCTGGATCATAAATTGAGGTTCCTAAATATGTGTTGTTAAAGTCAATGGTTGCAAATGAAGAACCTTCTTCTATAGTCCAAATGTTGTTAAAATTCCAATTTGTATAAGAAGATCTTTCATATAACTCTTCTATTGTTCTTTTCATAACAACACCATTTTTGTCCACATTGCCTGCAAAACCACTTATATTTAAAGCATTATAATAGTTGTTTTCATAAATATTTGTCAAGTCGTATTCGTTTGTACTATCAACATCTTGACCTAAAATTGCACCAACATTAGAAGTTAATGAATTTTGAGAAAGTATGGAGAAACAATTTTTTAACATTGAATGACGATATTTTGTTCCATCATTATATGATTCGTTGCTTCCAATAATTCCACCCAATTTTGATGTCTCATCTGTTGTTATGGTATTTATTATAGCTTTGCAATCTGTTGTTATTGTGCCAACAGTTTTTCCAGCAATTCCACCAACATAATTTGTTGCGTTTAAATTGATGTTTTCAACAACACTCATATATATTTCTGGTCTAGAATTAATATATTGTGCTTGACCTACCAATCCACCTGTGTTTCCAGATGTGTTTGTATTTGAAATTGTTGCGTTTTGTATATAAATCAAACCAACATTTCCGTTATTTATTCCTGCAACGGTTCCTGCATTACTAAATGAACCTACAATGTTAACATCTACAAACTTTACATTTTCAACTCTACCTGCTTCACCGATTGAGTTAAAAAGACCTGCATTTTCTGTTGAATTTGTTACATTAAGGTTGTATATTGCATTATTGCCACCATCAAATGTGCCTGTAAATGGTGCTGAACCAATTGGTTGCCATTCCGATGTTTCAGGCGTGTTCAAATCAATGTTATTTACAACTTGATAACTGTTAGAAAGCCCCCAATCACCTGTGCCAATGCTTGCAAGTTGCGTTGCAGTTTTAATGAAATATGGATTGTTTGGCGTTCCGTCTCCAACATGAACAGAGAATGTAAAACGATCAAAGTTTGGATTGTTTGTTGTAATTACAACCTTAGCCAAACCACCTTTTCTTGCTTGGAATGTAAGGGTTTCTGGTGTGTATGATAAAATTTCTGTATTATCACTGCTTACTTCAACCTTTGTGCCTTTATCTGCTTGTGTATGTACCAAAACATCATTTAGCTCAAATGTTTCCCCTATGTTGTATTGAAGCATTGAGTCCATACCATATTTTAAGTATATGCTTTCTTTGTTTTGTACGAAGTAGTATGTAGTAAAGCCAATAAATAATACACCTATTAAGACTATTACATAAATCAAAAATCTCTTCATATTAACTCCTATAAATTTTGTTAACTAATTATAGTCCGAACTAGTCATTTTGTCAATATGCTTTCTTTTAAAATGTTTGCAATGTTTTGATGATTTTGTTAAAAATGTACATTAAAGTTTTTTATTCGACAAAATTGTGTTAGTAATAAATATTTTTATGTTTTAAAATTTTTTTATGAATAAATTATTTTTTGTTTTCAAATATTTTGGTTTTTTTGTATTGTTTTACATACTTGCAGGTGCCGGTATTAATTTAATTACATTTCCATTTGCCATTGGTCTTTTTTTAAGTTTGGTTTGGTGTGGACAAAAAAGTTATATTTTAGCTCCTTTGTATGTTGGTGCAAGTTTACTTCAAAGTCCAACATTACAAGCGCTAATATCTTCTTTAAGTGCAGTTGGTGTGATTTTAATCGTTTGCGGCATACATACAAAATTAAAAAAACCTATAAAACTATCTCTCTATTTTGTATATGCCTTAATATCTCAAATAGGATATGTTTTTAGTGAAGTGTATTTTAATTCTTCTATAATAATTCCTTTTATAACTGTTGTGTCTTCAATTTTATTTATGCAGTGTTGCAATCAAATTTTTAGTGCAATGTTAGTTAGGGGAATAAATTATAAACTTTCAAGTCTGGAAATTATTTCTTGTTTTGTTTTACTTTGTGCAATTTCTTGTGGATTAACTGCATTTAATTTTTGGGGATTTGAAATTGTAAAGATGTTTGCAGTTTTTGTAATTTTATTGTCAACCTACACTTTTAATGCTTCTGCAACATTGATAACTTCCATCACAGTTGGACTTGGAAGCTTATTATTTATGAACAATCCTGAATTTCTCGCACCTTTTTCACTGTTTGGACTTTCTGCCGTTGCTTTTAAAAGTAAATATAAGTTTATTCCTTGTATTGCTATAATTTGTTTAGATTTATGTTTAGGATATTTTGTTGGAGTTTATTATTCTTATTCATATATAAGTGCATTGCCTTGTTTGATATCTGCCATTGTATTTATGTGTTTGCCAAAAAAATTGTTAGAAAATTTAAGTGGTGTTATATCTTCAAATTCTTCTAGTATGGCAATGAGAAA
>CALVZZ010000004.1 GCA_944372715.1 uncultured Clostridia bacterium
ATCTATTGCTTCTGTAATCCCGAAACTACTAATATTCCTTCTTGCTAATTGGTAAGATACTGAAATAGTTTTAGTTTGAGTAGCAGGAATCACCCCACTCCCACTACCAGTCTCTGTCCCCTTTTCGAATCCTGTTTGTGCAGTTGTATCATTATCTACTTGAATTTCTGAACCCTTATCAATTTGCATTTTTGTTGTAAATCTTTGATCAGCTTCTGTATCAAATTTTATTCCATCAAGCTTAAATGTTAAAGCATCTTTACCTGTGTTTGCTACAGAATAAGTTACAGTATAAACTGTTGTAGTATCATTAAAGTTTATGTTAGGTATTGTATCGGTTAATTCGTAAACAGCACCTTGTTCTGTGTGGTCACCAACAACTTGTCCATTTTCATCAATACCAAATGTTATCGTCTCATCTGAAGCCCAACTAAATGTAATTGTTGCATTAAAGAATGTATTTTCTCCAGCTGTAAATGACAAAGTTCTATCAGGCAAGCTAAATGTTTTTGTTGTTAAAGCATAAACTGTAAATGTGCTTATTCCAATCATTAAGCATACAACTAAAACAGTTGCAAAAATTTTAAATTTTTTCATAAATTCTCCTTATTACAAATTTATTGTTACAAACATAATACACTATTATGTACAATAAATCAACTTTTTTACTAATATTTTAAAATATTTTACCAGCTTCCACCGCCACCACCACCGTGGCCACCACCTGAGAACCCTCCACCTGAACCATTAGAACTTGATCCAAATTTATTAAAAGAACTTTGCACTCTAATTGAATTTGCAATTTTAAGTGTAGTGGAAAAATTATTCATTGTGTTAAATAAAAATAAGTTAAATATTAATATGTTATTTTCATTACTATTGCTTATCCAATCTGGCTTGGTTATTGTTAATCCTTCAAATTTTTTGCACCAATCTTCATAAATCCCCAAAACATAAGCATATGGCAAAACATCGTAAAAAAGCTTAGGGTTGTCTTTTAATAACATTTTAATCCTTTCTTTTTCAGCAACTTCAATAAAGTTTTTTAGTCCAATAATATCCCCAAGATGTTTCATCCCCAAATCCGTTCTAACATTAAATTTCCCTATTATAAAACAAACAATAAAATAACATATTAAACAAATAAACAAACATCCATAATTATCAAAGAATATATCATAAGCAAAAATAAAGAAAAATACCATAAATGCAATCAATAAAGATATAAATAAAATTAAAATAATTTTTGACTTTTTATTTATTACATCATCAAAATTTAAACAAAACCTGTTTAAAATTAAATAACTCAGCAATCCTCCCACAAAACTCAATGGCATAAAAATTAAATTTACGGAGTTATATGCTATATAAAATAAAGCACTTGTAAATACAAAACTCATTAAAATACAAACAATCTCTCTCATCATATATGCTTTATTATTAAAACATTCTTTATTTTCAACTTCAATAGAACTTACAATAGGAACAATGCTTTCAGACAATTCTCCACTCAATTTTGAAATGTGCACTCTATTATTCTTTTCAAAAATTTTGTTAAATAAAATAGATTCATAAAGTTTACCCTTGTTATCAAACTCTTTGCATTTAATTAAATATGTTTCATCTTGTTCTTCATCAATATTTAAATATCCTTTGTTTGCCCAATAAATTATAAGCGAAGCAATGTCCTTATTGTTAACTTTTTTATCAATTATGTATCCAATATCAGCTGAAGTTAATCCACTGGGCGCATTAAAATTTACAACAGGAGTTAAAATTGTTTTGTTTGAAAATTTAAAGAACAATATTATTGACAACATTAAAATGATAACAATAGCACAAATATTTATAACATTCCACAAACTAAAATATGTCCTAGCAAAATATCCTTCTTCTAAATCAATTTTTACAGTAACACCCTCTCCCACATTTAAATTTTGATGATAATAAACTAATTTTTTACCATCAAATTCATAATCCTTACTTGTTTTTATACTTCCATACTCACCAAAATATATAATTGGAACATTTGATGTTTGTTTTGGTAAATTGACAGTAATCTTTGCATTTTCTATAATTGAATTCCAACCATTTCCAATCATATTAAAGTAAAAAGCATCTTTATTAGAATCTCTATCTGCCCCCAAATCTATTTTATAGGTAATTTTATATGTAATTGTTTTTCCATCTACAATGGCATCAGAATTCCCAATTTTTAAAACTAAATTATTATTTTGATTGTAAATAATTCCATTAGTATTAAATTTAACATCTTCGTAACTATATCTATAATTTTCATAAAAAGTATTTCCACTTTCATCAACTTGTCCAACACTTGAAATAATAGGTAAATATCTGTAAATTCCGTGAGAAAAATATCCCTGATTAAAATAAACAGTTATATTTTCCGTCATTGCAATAACATTATCTTCATTAACATCTGCCACAACATCATAATTAACAATTTTATATGCATTTGTTGTTTCAATATAATCTGTGTTTGTAAAGCTAAAAGAATAAAATCCCGTCACAATTATTGCAACGAGATATAAAAAGATAACAAAAATTGTACTTTTATTTGACTTCATTAAAATTTAACCTTAACATTTTTCCTTTCTTCACTATTTTCAACTTCATAGAAAGATTTTTCTTCAAATTTAAACATTTTAGCCACAATATTTGATGGAAAAACTTCTCTTTTATTTTCATAAACTTTAACAACGCCATTATAGTATTTTCTTGAACTCGCAATTTCACCCTCTAACACTTGAAGTTGATTTTGCAAATCTAAAAAGTTTTGATTTGCTTGAAGTTGTGGATAACTTTCAGCAACTGCAAACAAAGATTTTAATGTTCCACTAAGAGCACTGTCGTTTTTAATTTGATCTTGTGGACTTGTTGAATTCATCGCCATATTTCTTGCTTCAATAACTTTTTGTAAAGTGTCCTTCTCGTGTGTTGCGTAACCTTTTACAGTTTCTACCAAATTAGGAATAAGGTCATATCTTTTTTTCATATAAACATCCATTGTAGAAAAACCTTCTTCAACATTATTTCTCAACCTGATAAAAGCATTGTATGTTGCAATGAACCAAATAGCAGTTATTATTATTAATAATACAACTGCCCCTAAAATTGAAAGTCCAACAATTCCCCCAACCGATATAAAATTTAACATAATAATCTCCTTTTTTGCTATTATAATATAAGTATACTAATAAATCAAACAAAATAATTCCAAATATTTAATTAACTATTGAAATTTATCGAGAAATGTAATATACTCATACTGGGGGATAACAAATGGACGAAATAATAGAAAGAAAAATAAGAAA
>CALVZZ010000005.1 GCA_944372715.1 uncultured Clostridia bacterium
AATTCAGGTTCAAGTGCAACATTGTTTAATAGTATTGGAGTGAATGGTGTATTCAAAAACACAGTTATAAATGTTACACTTTCAACATCAAATGGGACAGTTGTAAATTTTGCAAGTATTACATATGAAAATAATGGAACAATTAACAATTGTTTAATTCAGAACTTATCGGTTGAGTCAAGCTCTGCTTCAATCAATTTTGCTGGTTTTGTATTTGATAACAAGGGAACTGTGCAAAGAGCTATGTTTAATGCAAATATTGAAGTTACAAACATTGATAATGCTTCTGCAATAGTAAATACGAACTCTGGAAGTGTAATTCAATGTGGAAATAATGGGAATATTACAATAAAAGGTTCAAATGCAACAAGATTGGCTGGTATTGTTATTTCAAACAGTGGTACTGTTAATGAGTGTTACAACAGAGGAACCTTAAATTTAAGTTCTAATGTTAATGCAGTATATGTTGGAGGAATTGTTGCTCAAAACACTTCAACTGCTTCGGTAACAAACAGTTATAATAATGGTAGTGTAACAATAGTTGGGGCTCACACTAGGTTGGCACTAGGGGGTATTGTTGGAGAATCTTATACTAACAGTGTTAACAACTGTTATTCAACTGCAATTATTGAATCAACTGCAATAAGTGATAACCAAAGCAAAGGTGCTATTATTGGAAGACTAAATGCTGTAATTTCAGGTAGAAATAACTATTATTTAAATGGTTCAACATATGGTGTTGGAAATAACACAACAACGGAATTAGCAATGTCAGTTGATTCCAATACGATGAAACATCAAGATTTTGTAACAATGTTAAATGTTAATGCTTTTGAGATTGATGAAGACAATAAAAATGGAGGCTATCCAATACTTAAATGGGAAAATGCCGAAGAGTTACTTGCAAATATTTTGGGTTAAAATTAAGAAGAATTGAATATATAATGTTAGGGAGATTTTTCTCCCTTAACATTATTAAAAAGGAAGTTATGAAAAAAGCGATTTTAATTATAATGGTAATGTTTGTTACTTTACTGACAGGTTGTGGTTCTGTTGATTATCAACTTGTCATAAATGGAAATGGAACAATAACGGAAAGATTGTATCTTCCCGTAAACGAACAGTTCTTTTTATCATCAGGAGCAACATCTACACAGTTTACAACTATAAGAAAAAAAATAATGGAATTTTGCAAGACAGAATGTGATAGTCAGCTATTAACTTATTTTCAAAAGGTGGATGAAGATAATGAAGTTGAAAATAAAGATGCGTACAAAAATGGTGTAGGAATCAAATATTACTATAATAGTGAGTATTTTGTAATAGAATACAATTTCATAAGTTCTGAAATAAGAAACTATTTTTATAATATTGATGAAGAAAAAAACAAGGATAATACAAAACAAGAAAATGGATTTTTAATTAATAAAACCATCATAACAACAAAGACAAAATTTGCAACAACTAGTGGTGGGGAATTGCTTGTAAAATATTATACCGACGAGTTTTATAATATCATTTTAAAAAATGCACCACTTGTGTATTCTAAAATTCCAGAAGCACAGTATACTTATTCTTATGTCACACCACAAAAACAATTACACTCAGACGCACAAAGTGTTGAATATCAAGATGGATTTTATATTCACACTTGGAATATAAGTGGAGATGATTTGGATAAGACAATTAATTTTTATACAATATCAGCAAACACGCCTGTTTGGTATGCGTTAATATTGTCTATAACATTTGTAAGTTGTGGAATAATGTTTTTAGTGTATTTCATCAAAAATAAAAAAATAAAAATGTTTAAAAAATAAAAAAAATAAAAATAATATTATTATGAAAAAAATAATATTATTTTTTTTAATTTCATTTTTGATTATAAGTTCTTTTCAAAATATAAATGAAGTTGTTGCAAAAGAATGCAACATTATTTTCTTAAAAAATATTTCCATTATTCCAACAGATATAGCAAATTTTAAGAATAATAATTATATGTATAATTTTGATGGTGACAAATGTTTAAAGGTTGAAAAGATAAAAATCAAAGATGATTTTCAAGAGTGCATTTTAAATGATGAAATAATGTATATGATAAAAGATGATTGTTATAAATTTAATCTATCAAAGTTTAAAATTGAAAATAATGTTAAAATAAATCATACTATTACAATTAATTTTCAAACTTTTTTTAAATTTGGAGATTTTAATTATGAAATTAAAAATAATTATGACGAGATTAAGCTTTATGTAGATAAAAATATAGAAAGTGGAGAAAAAGATTATTTTATTACTTTCAACAATGTAAATTCATCTAGGGGTGGAATTTCTTTTAAAATTATTTTACAATATGAAGTTTTGTAAAAAGTATGCTTTTTTATTTTATTTTTTTGTTGTTTTATGATAAATTATTATAAAGGAAAAGCTTATGAAAAGAAAAATTTTTATTTGCATTTGTGGTTTCGTATTAATTTTGGGAGCTGTTGCAAGCAGTGCTCTTTTTAAATTTCAATATATAAATGATTTTCAAATTTTGAATATATCAAGTTTAGATGGAAAACAAAACTCCATTTTGTACAGTAATTCATCTTTAACTTCTCAAACGGTTGAACTTGGAATTTACTATTCAGAAACACAATATGGACAGCTGGAAAAAGTAATATCACAAAATAATGAATTTTCTTTTCCTTATTCAAATGATTCAAAAATAGAACTTTGGGTTGAATCTGATTTACAAGATAGCGATATTGTTAGATTTTTTTATTGTAAAAACGATGATTATAAGTATGTGGAAATTTCAAATATTAACAATTTAAGAGAGATAGACATAACAAGCATTTTAACTTCTGTTGGAACATATCAATTTTTTGCAGTTTTAAATGGCGATTTGTCTGGCGAAAATATAAATATTTATAAAATTAATATTCAAAAATCAGCAGATGTAGAGTTTAATCCAACAATAACATATGAAGAGATAATTGGAAATCCTGGTGAAATAAACAAATATAAATTAACTCTTCAAAATTTGGGGCAAACAGGATATGATGTAGATGACTTAACAATTCTTTGGTATATTGTTGAAGATAATAATGAATATTTATCAGCAATAGGAAATGGAGCTTTGTACACGCCTTTGACACAAGGTAGATTTACTGTAAGAGCTAATGTTATGCTAAATGGAGTTTCCATTTTGGAACAAATAAGCAGGCCTGAAATTGAAATTTTGGCAAGAGCAAACAATTCAGCAAATGTTTTAATGTATGTTTTGATTGTTGTTGGTGTTCTTTCAATTGGGCTTGTTGTTAGTATAGTCATTAAAGTTAAAAGTGAAAAGGTATGGTAAAAATCTCACATAGGTGAGATTTTTTTAACAAATTTTATCTTTATCAAATATTTATATATTATGATAAAGATAAAATATTACGAACCAATGGATAAGCATACTTCTTTTAAATGTGGAGGTTATGCTAAATTTTTTTATGAAATTGATGACATAGAAGAGTTTATTGAAATTGTTGATAAATGTAAAAAACTAAAACAAAAAATATTTATTTTAGGAAATGGAACAAACACTTTATGTGTTGACAAAGGTTTTGACGGAGTTGTTATATCTACTCAAAATTATAATAAAATAAATTTAGAGAAGTCGGGGAATATAACAAGAATACAACTTGAAAGTGGTGCATCACTTTTTAAATTAAATAAACTCTTAAGAGATATTGGAATTGAAGGATTAGAGTGGAGTTATGGAATTCCTGGCACTATTGGTGGTGCAGTGTTTATGAATGCAGGAGCATATGGACAGGAAATTTATAATTTTGTTGAATATGTGGTTGTTTATAGTAGGGGTAAAACAAAAAAAATATATAAAGAAAACATAAAATATTCATATAGAAATGGTGGCCTAAAAGATAAAATAATTTTAAGTGTTGGGCTTAAAATAAATTCTAAATATTCAGTATCAGTTAAAGAAAATCAACTATTTTATATGCAAAAAAGAATTGCCTCTCAGCCACTTAATTTGCCCAATGCAGGAAGTGTTTTTAAAAGGTCAGCAGATATTATTCCTGCACAAATAATTGACAACCTTGGCCTTAAAGGTGTTATAATTGGTGGAGCTAAAATTTCAGAAAAACACGCAGGCTTTATTGTTAATAATAACAATGCAACGGCAACTGATATCGTTAGATTAATTGAGTACATACAAAAAGTTGTTTATGAAAAGCTTGGTATAAAGTTGGAAAGAGAAATTGTATTGCTGGAATAGAAAATATAAACAAGGAGAAGTTATGTTGTTATTTGGAGATTATCACACACACACAATATATAGTCACGGAAAAGGTGATATTATTGACAATGCAAATGTTGCAAAGCAGAAGGGTTTAAAACAAATTGCAATAACGGATCACGGTTTTGATCACAAACTTTATGCTGTATCAAGAGATTGTATACCAGAAATGAAAGAAAAAATCTTAGAAGCTGAAAAAAGGACAGGTTTAGAAATTTTTTTAGGTGTTGAAGCAAACTTTAAAAATCTTGATGGGGAAATTGATGTGCTTCCAGAAGATTTAGAGTTTTTAGACATTATTAATTTAGGATTTCATAGATTTGTTAAATGTGGGACAAAGGATAAATTTAATTTGTTTTATCCAAACATCTTGCACATAAAAACTAAATCTCAAATACAAAAAAATACGGATATGGTTATAAAAGCTTTGGAAAGATATCCCATAAAAACATTAGTACACTTAAATTATGGCTTTCAAGTGGATTTAAAAAAGTTGGTGCCAATTGTATTACAAAAGGGAACTGCAATTGAAATTAATGGAAGAAAAAATTGTTTAACTGACAAAGATATATTGCTTTTAGCAGAAAAAGGGGTTAAAATGATATTGAACTCGGACGCACATTCTCCACAACAAGTTGGTGAGGTTAATGTTGGTTTAAACATTGTAACTAGATTAAATATACCAACGGAATTGATTGTAAACTTAGACAAAAATTTTTTAAAAAAGGAAATTTAAAGTGAGCTTTTAAAGAAATGAAAAATTACAAATATTGTACTTAGAACCACCCTCTGATTGTTGTGGTTTAGCTTTTTTGTGTGGACTATTTCACGCATCAGGAGAAATACAAATTAAGGACGGAAAGCAAGTTGCATATATTTTGACTGATATTCAGGAAATTTATTCTTTTGTAAATAAAATTTTTAATAACTTATATGGTGATTTTTTAGCTCTTGAAATAGAAGATGATTATAAAATCAACCAAAAAACATATTATAGAATTTCTCTTCCAAGTGAAAGGACAAGCAAAATTTTAAAAGATTTGGGCTTTATTGATAATGAAGGCATTGTTGATTTCAGTGGAAGAATTGATGAATATATAATTAAAAGTGAATGTTGTAAAAAAAGTTTTGTTCAAGGTGCGTTTATAGGTTCGGCAACATCTAGTATAAGGCTTAGTGAAGAAGCAAACAAAAAAACAAATACAGGCTATCACATAGAGTTTACTTCACATAGCCATAATTTTTTACAAGGCTTAAGTGAGATATTGGCAAATTTTAATATTTTTCCAAAACTAATCCAAAGGAAAAATTTGTTTGTGTTATATCTTAAAGATGCAAGTCAGGTAAGTGACTTGCTTGCCTTAGTGGGAGCATATAATTCTGTGTTAGAATTGCAAAATGAACTTGCTGTTAGAGAGCTCAGAAATAAGGTTAATAGACAAACAAACTGTTTGAATGCAAACATATCAAAAACAGTTGAGGCAAGTTTAAATCAATTAAACGCAATAAATACAATAGAAAGTACAATTGGTTTAGATTCTTTGCCATCAGACCTACAAGAAGTTGCATTACTTAGACTTGCTAATACAGAAGAAAGCTTAGATGAACTTTTAAAGCTGAGTAAAATAAAGCTCACTAAAAGTGGACTTAATCACAGATTTAGGAAAATAATTAAACTAGCAAAAGAGTTGGAGGAATAATGGAAGAAAACTTTGTGCACCTACATGTTCATACGGAATTTAGTTTATTAGATGGTGCCGCTAAAATTAAAAAGTTAGTAGAACTTAGTTGTGAGCGTGGAAACAAGGCAGTTGCAATAACGGATCACGGAAATATGTACGGCACTTTGCAATTTTATACGGAATGTTTAACACACGGAATAAAGCCAATTTTAGGTTCAGAATTTTATGTTTGTGAAAATTATAAAGTTAAAAGTGGAAAGCCAAATCTTCATCACTTAATTTTGTTAGCAAAAAATGATACGGGTTATAAAAACTTATTAAAACTTAGTTCTATTTCTTATGTAGACGGCTTTTATTATAAACCAAGAATTGATTATGATTTATTGGAAAAGTATAGTGAAGGGGTTATATGTTTAAGTGCTTGTTTAGCTGGAAGTATTCCACAATTCATATTAAGTGGAAGGATTGATGACGCTGAAAAACTTGCTTTAAGGCTTAAAAATGTTTTTAAAGATGATTTTTATTTAGAAATTCAAAATCACGGAATTGAAGAACAAAAAATAGTTATGGTTGAACTAGCAAAAATGAGCAAAAAGCTTGGAATAAAACTTGTTGCAACCAATGATGTGCATTACATCAATAAAGAAGATGCAGAAATGCAAGACATTTTAATGTGTGTTCAAATGGGTAAGCAAATAGACGATCCCGACAGATTAAAGTTTTCAACAGATGAATTTTATTTAAAAACTTATGAAGAGATGAAGCTTGCTTTTCAAGGATATGAAGAAGCTTTGCAAACCACAGTAGAAATAGCAGACAAGTGTGATGTGGTTATAAAAAGCAAACTTCACGGAGAAATTCCGGGACTTGATGAAAAGTATGTTCTGCCAGCTTCAAAGAATTATATTCCACCTTACACTCCTGAAAATGGACAAACTTGTTTTGAATTTTTAAAAGATATGACATATAAAGGGCTTTATAAAAAGTATAAAAATGTCACCCCTGAAATTTTACAAAGAGCAGAAAGTGAACTTACTCTTATAAGAGATTTAGGCTTTGTTGAGTACTTTTTGGTTGTTTGGGATTATATAAACTACGCAAGGAGTAATGATATACCTGTTGGACCGGGAAGAGGCTCTGGAGCTGGAAGTATTGTGGCTTATGCAACAAGCATAACTTTGGTTGACCCACTTAAATATGATTTAATTTTTGAAAGGTTCATTCACAAAGAAAGAGTATCTATGCCAGATTTTGATGTGGATTTTGATTATGATAGGCGTGGTGAAGTTATAGATTATGTTAGGAGAAAGTATGGAAATAGCAATGTTGCATTAATTGTTACTTTTGGAACTATGGCTGCAAAAAATGCTATAAGAGATGTTGCAAGAGTTTTAAGAATGCCATATTCAGAAGTTGATAAAATTGCTAAAGAAATTCCAGATAAGTTGCCAGAAGGAATAAAGAAACCACCTGTTTTAAAATACTATTTTGGGGTTACGGGAAAACCAGAAAACGACAAATATATTATACCTGCTTTAAAAAAGATGTATGATGAAGATGACTTTTTGAAAAAGGTCGTTGATATGGCTGTAAAGCTTGAAGGTTTTCCAAGAAATACTTCAACTCACGCCGCTGGGGTGTTGATCGCTCCAGAACCTGTTGATAATTTTGTTCCATTGTCGAGAAATGGAGAAGATATAACCACACAATACAATATGATTGAGCTTGAACAACTAGGGCTTTTAAAAATGGACTTTTTAGGGCTTAGAACGCTTACAGATATTGATAAAGCTATAAAGTATGTTGAAAAAATTCACGGTATTAAAGTAGACTTCTATGATATGGATTATGATGATCCAAAAGTTTATGAACTTATAAGCTCAGGTAATACCGATGCAATATTCCAGCTGGAAAGTGGTGGAATGAAAAAGTTTATGAAAGAGTTAAAGCCAGATTGTTTAGAAGACATAATTGCAGGAGTGTCACTTTACAGACCGGGCCCAATGGATTCAATTCCAAGATATGTAAAAAACAAACAAAACCCCGACCATATTGTTTATGCTCATCCTTGTTTAGAGCCAATTTTAAATGTTACCTATGGTTGTATTGTATATCAAGAACAGGTTATGAAAGTTCTTCAAGTTATGGGTGGCTACAATATGGGGCAGGCAGATAATGTAAGAAGAATAATGGGCAAGAAAAAAGTAGAAAAAATGGCATATGAAAGGGAAAAATTTATAAATGGGTGGAAAGATCCAACCGGCAAGAGCGATATTCCGGGAGCAATAAAGCTTGGAATCCCCAAAGAAGTTGCAGAACAGGTTTTTGCAGAAATGGAAAGTTTTGCAAGCTATGCTTTTAACAAATCGCACGCGGCAGCTTATGCATATTTATCTTATCAAACTGCATATTTAAGATGTTATTATGAAATAGAATTTTTAACTGCTGTTTTAAATAACAGAATAACAAACTCTGATGAGATTAAAAAATATGTAACATATGTTAGAAAACAAGGTCACGAGGTGTATCCACCAGACATAAACAAAAGTGAAACATATTTTAGTGTGGAAAATGGAAATTTAAGATTTGGTTTAGGTGCGCTAAAAAATGTTGGAATACAACTAATGCAAGATGTCATATCTGAACGAGAAAAAAATGGAGAGTTTAAAAATTTTGACGACTTTATTAAAAGAGTTAGTCAGCAAGCTTTAAATAAAAGGTGTATAGAATCTTTAATTTTAAGTGGTGCATTTGATTGCTTTAATAAAAGCAGGTCTCAACTTATGGCTGTTTACGAAATGGCAATAGATAAGCTCAATAAAGATAGAAAAAATAAAGAAAGTGGACAGTTTTCGCTTTTTGATACAGAAATTATGCAAAGTCAGGATGAAATTGTTTATCCAGACTTACGAGAGTTTAATAGAGAAACAAAATTAAAGTATGAAAAAGATATTTTAGGTGTATACATTTCAGGACATCCATTAGAAGAATATATGGATAAGTATAACGATTTTAATCTCACATCTGATATGTTAGAACCAGAAGAGGTGGAAGAAGATGACGAGATTAAATATGTGTATTCATTGCAGGACGGAATGGCTGTAACTTGTGGAGGAATTTTTACAACTGTTAAAAAGCATACAACAAAGGCAGACAAAAGAGAGATGGCAATGATAACTTTGGAGGATATTTATGGAACAATACAGATTATGGTTTTCCCAAAAGTATATCAAAGATTTAAAGATTATTTAAAAGAAGATGAGATGTTTACAGTAACAGGAAGATTGTCTATTAGAGATGGTGAGGCACCTATTGTGATGGCAGAGAATTTTAAAAAGTGGATTGCTCCACAAGTGGAAGAAAAAAAAGAAAAATTTTTATGTATTCAATTTGATATGCAAAATAAAGAACTATATAATGAAGTGTATGGAATTTTGGAAAATTATCAAGGAGAAGAACAAGTTTTTGCAAAATGTCTATCAACAGGGAAAAAATATAAAATGCCTATAAAAGTAAACACTGTAAATCATCTAATAAACGAACTCAATGGTATAATTGGGGAGGAAAATGTTATTGTAATGGGAGAGAATAAATGAGAGTAGGAATTTTAGTAAGTGGTGGAGATGCCCCAGGGATGAATTCTGTTGTGTACGAAACATTTAAGGGCTTAAAGGCTTACAATATTGAGCTTGTGGGAATAAAGAGTGGTTTTAAAGGACTTATCAATAATCTTACATTGGAATTAAATGAAGAAATGTTAACGGCAGAAAAAAACAAAGCAGGTTGTATTTTAAAAAGTTCTAGATGTCCAGAGTTTAAAACGCCAAAAGGTGTAAAAAAAGGTGTTTCCATTGTAAAGAAAAACAAATTAGATTGCGTAATAATTCTAGGTGGAGATGGGTCTTTGCGAGGAGCAAAAGAGCTTGCAAAAAATGGAGTTAAAGTTATATTTATACCTGCATCAGTCGATAATGACATAAGTGTTTCGTCATATTCACTTGGTTTTTATACAGCAGTTTATGCTTGCAAAAAATACATAGAAACAGTTATGAATACAATTAAAACAATGGAAAGAAGTTGTGTTTTTGAAGTAATGGGAAACGGTTGTGGCAATATTGCAGAACAAGTGAACAAAGAAATTGAAGCAGATTATTGCATAAGTGAAAACTTGCCTTTAGACAATACTAAACTTATTAAATCTATAAAAAAGAATAAAAAAGAAAGCTTGGTGATAATTATACAGGAAAAACTTGTAAACCTTTTCGACTTTTGCAAAAGTTTGTCAACTCAAACAAAAAGGGAGTTTAGGGGTTGTGTTGTTGGCTATCTTCAAAGAGGGGAAAATCCAACAAAAGAAGAAATAAAAATGGCAAGTGCTTTTTCTGCACTTGCCGTACAATGTGTAAGAACACACGATTTTAATAACATAATTGCATTTGATGGTAAAAAGATTATTAAAAAGTTTATGAATGAAATTCAGTAAGACGGAAACCGTGTTTCTGTCTTTCTTCTTCTACAAGGGAAGCAATTAAATTCCTAACCTTATAAGGATTTTTAACCTTCTTTATTATTATTTTTTCCGTACTTTCATCATTTACATATAGGGTGATAGATCCAACACCAAAAATTTTATCAAAAAAACTTTGGTATAAGGAAATATCAAATATTCTAAAAAAATTAACTTCATTGTCTTCATTTGAAAAAAGACCAACAGAAGAAAAAAGCTTCAACCAAGCATCTTCTTTTTCTACTATATAATATCTTGTAAAGGACAAAGGTAATCCACACCATCTTTTCCTATCTTTCCAAATTATTTTTGTTCCTTCACCAAATTTATGTGTATTCATATCAACCTCTACTATCAGTTTAGCATATTTGTTAAATAATGTAAAGTTAAAATATAAATTTATAGCACAAGTAAAATTTTAACTTAATTAAGCATATAATAGTCTAAAAGGAGATAAAATGTTATTTAGTATTTTTAATTCGGAAAGGAATATTTTTAAACTATTATCTACAAAATCTCCAACATTAATTTCAAATATAAAAGGTGTTGGAGATTATAGCAAAATTAAGGGCACAGCAAAATTTTATGAAATACCTGAGGGAATTGTTGTTGTAACTGAAGTTTTTAACTTGCCAGAAAGGAAAACAAATTTTTTTGCACAACATATACACGACGGCGAAAATTGTGAGGATATGGAAAAAATAGAAGGACATTACAATCCCCAAAATGCTGAACATCCTTGTCACGCAGGAGATTTAATTCCACTTTTATCAAATCAAGGATACTCTTGGAGTGCATTTTTAGATAATAGATTTACTCTTAAAGAGTTGTTAGGCAAACTATACATAATTCATATTAATCCAGATGATTTTACAACACAGCCATCGGGAAATGCTGGTGAAAAAATAGCTTGTGGGATTATAGAGAAAAGATAGAATAAAAAATTAATTTAATTGACAAAAAATAAATAGGTGATATAATTTTTTAAAAGTTATATCATTTTTTATAACTGAGTATGCAAGTATGGCGAAATTGGCAGACGCGCTAGATTCAGGTTCTAGTGGGTGAAAACCCGTGCAGGTTCAAGTCCTGTTACTTGCACCAAATAGAAAATAAAAAAGCGAATGACAATTTCGCCATAAATTAGGGTTCCCAAAAATTTTAATTTTTGGGATAAAGGAACAAACAAGCTTTAAATAAGTCTTTTGCAAACAGGCAAAAGACAGATCAAAGCGCAGTTTGTGACGTCTTGGCAGACGCGCTAGATTCAGGTTCTAGTGGGTGAAAACCCGTGCAGGTTCAAGTCCTGTTACTTGCACCAAATTAAAAACACATTACAATGTCTGTAATGTGTTTTTGTTTATTTTGAAAACTCTTTTGCTTTGGAATAAAATCTTAGTGATGAATAATCAAATAGTGGATTATTAAAACCAAATTCCAAGTTTTCATTTAAATTGGGGTTTATGTTCGCATTTAAACCAGAATATCGCAAAAAATATTCTAAACAATATTTAAATGTTTGCTTAATGTTACCTTGAATTTTTCTTTCTATAAATGGGAGTGTTTTTGTTGGAGAATCTTGTAGTCTGTCAAAAAACAAAACTTGTGCTTCTTCGGAGTTTTTGTGAATATGTGGAGTTGGTTCCAATGTTATTTCTTCTTCACTCTTAGCCAGTTTCCCATTTTTAAAATAATTAATATGTTCAGAATCATTACTGTCCAATCTTAAAATGTCAATCCACGTTTTTCCTTGTGGAGAAAATTCTAATTTTATTGAAAAATTGTCCTTCTTTTTTTTATCTCTAACAACAGAAAATGCAAACAAAAGTGGTTTACCATTTTTACTTTTGGCAATTAAATATGTTCCAAAAACATTTTTGTCATCTGTATTTAAGTTGAAATAATTAGTTACAGGATATTTTTCAGTTGCAATCAATTCATCGAAAATACGATTTGAATATGGTAAAGATGTTTCTTGTACAACTTTGCTATAAAAAAATTTTTCGTCTAATTTTGACAAGTCAAATTGTGGGTCCAATTCATATCTTATGAAAATATCATCGCCAAATTTTTCCTTTGCATTTTTTTCCAATTTATGTTTAAGATTAAGATAAACATTGTTTCTTTCAACAAGTTTTTGATATATTTTTTTATATCTTTTATCTAAAATTTCCATACACACCCTCTAAGAAAATATTAAAACAATAATTAGTATTTGTCAATATTAAATATTTATAAAAAATAAAAAAAACGACTTCAAATGAAGTCGTTAGTAAAGTTGGCTCCCCAGGTAGGATTCGAACCTACGACCTATCGGTTAACAGCCGAGTGCTCCACCGCTGAGCTACTGAGGATTATGTTTGCTTCTTCTAAGCTTTTTTATGATATCACCATTATTATTGTTTGTCAACAATTTTTTTAAAATATTTAAAATTTATTAAGATTAATAATTTGTACTTTTGTGTAAAAATTTGTTGCTTTGTTTGACTTTTTTGTTTTGGTATTTTAAAATATATACGGAGCATAATAAAATTATGACAAATAGATTAAAAACCTTAATTTTAAGCATAGTTTGTGCAGTTCTTGTGGTTGCAATAGGGTTAACCATATTTTTTCTTGTGGGGATAAGTACAAAATTAAAAACGCCTGAAAATTTAGTAATTGTTGATAATCTACCAAACGGAGAAATTATCATACAAACGGAAAAAATAGACAATGCACAAAAGTATGTTTTTTTAATAAGAAATGGAGATGAAAGAATTAATTTAGTTTCAGAAGAAAATTATGTATCTGCAAAAGACTATTTTTTAGAAGCAGGGCTTTATAAAGTTTCTTGCAGAGTGGTTGGGAAAACATCTTCTTCAATAAGTGATTATTGTGTGTCTATAGATTATGTAGTAAGAAAAGTTTTACCTACACCAAATGTTACATTAGACAATGAAAATCAAAGACTTATTTTTTCAAATGTTGAAGGTGCAACAACATATGAACTAATTTATGGGATTTCAGAAAGTGGACAAATTTCCAAGCTCACAGAAAGTAGATATTATGGTGAGGCAGGTAAAAAATATTTTGATTTGTCAGTTTTAAATAAGGGAGTTTATTCTCTTAGGTTGATGGCTAAAGGGGGAGAGTATGAGGAAAGTATTCTTACCGAACCTATAAATTTCACAAAGTATGAAAAACTTGAAAAGCCAAACAGTATTTCCTACAATGAAGAGGATAAAACATTAACATTTAATTCAAATTGGTATAGTTTCAATATTAATGTTTATTATCAAAATTCTGGAAGTGTAAAAACAATTCAGATTGAAAGCGAGGGTGAATCACATAGCATAAATTTATCGGAGTACTTAGAAGATAATGTTGAAAGAATTGAAATTGTGGCATTAGGAAAAGATAGTGAATTTACAATCGATTCTGAAGTTGGAAGTTGGCAAAGTGTATAAATTTTAACATAAAAAACATACTACCTTTGAGGGTGGTATGTTTTTTGATGTAGAAGAAAATACAAAATATTTTAAAAAAAAATTAAATAACAATTTTGATGTTAGTACAAAAACAATGCCTGTTGGTCAAAGTAAAATAGGTATGGTTTTTGTTAAAAGTATGTTAGATAAAGAAATTTTTGTGCTATCTGTTTTAAATCCATTACAAAATTACGATAAAACAGGTAAATTATCTTTAAGTCTTTTAAAAGATGAAATATTAAAGTCCTTTGAATGTACAATAGTAGAAAGCGAAGATGATGTAATCACAAAACTTATACATAATAATTTGATAATTTTTGTTCAGGGTAAAAAAGAGGCGTTGAGTGTAGATTTAGAAAAATATCCTGTAAGAATGCCTGCTGAGCCACCTACATCTTCAGTTATTAGAGGACCAAGGGAAGGTTTTGTTGAAGATATAAAAACAAATATAGCCTTAATTAGAATTAGATTAAAAACAAAGGACTTAGTAATACAAGATTTTGAGGTGGGAAAATATACAAAAACAAAAATTTGTGTTTTTTCTATTAATGGAATTACAGATAAAAGCATTGTTGATAACATTGCTGACAAATTAAAAAAAATAAATATAGATGGAATAGTTGATTCTCATTATATATTAAGTTTTTTGCAAGAAGGGAAAGGTCTTTTGTTTAAACAAATTGGTGTTACAGAAAAACCAGATGTTGCAGTTGCGAAAATGTTGGAGGGAAGAGTTTTAATTGCTGTAGATGGTTCACCAATTCTTTTAACTCTTCCGTTTGTGTTTTTGGAAGATTTGCAGTCTTCAAACGATTATTACACTAATCCATTGTATGCTTCGTTTATGAGAGTAATAAGAGCTTTGGGTGTGTTTATAACCTGCATTTTGCCCGGAGTGTTTTTGTCTTTTAGATTGTATCACTATAAGGCTTTACCGTTAAAGTATTTAATTACTGTTGCAAACAGCACACAAGGACTTCCATTTTCTCCTTTTGTTGAAATGGCTTTCATTTTAATTTTATTTCAAATTTTATATGAAGTTAGTTTAAGACTCCCAAGATATCTTGGTATTGCAACATCTATTGTCGGAGCATTAGTTTTAGGTGATACGGGTGTTAAAGCTGGACTTATATCTTCGCCCGTTGTAATAATAATTGCAATGAGTATGATTGCTGTTTACACTGTGCCAGAACAAGCTCCACAGTTGACTATTCTAAGAGTTATTTTCATTCTCTTAGGTGGAACCTTAGGAGTTTTGGGCGTGGTTGCTGGAATGATTTATTTTGTTAATGAAATGAATAGTTTAAATTTTTATGGGATTCCATATTTGGCACCATTTTCTCCAAAAATAAGTGATGATTTAAAAGATGCTTTAAAAAAATCTAGTATAACTGAAATGGAAAATAGACCAATTATAACAAAAACAAAAAACAAAGTGAGGTTAAAAAAGTGAGACAAGATGTTTCTCCAAGGCAAGCAGGCATATTGTGTTTTATAATGCTGTTGTCTTCAAAAATTTTGGCGCTTCCATCTTTGCTATACCAAGATAGCAAAAATTCTTCCATATTTATTTTATTTTTTCTTTTATGTATAGAATTATTTTTTATTTATATTTTTATAAAATTAAAAGAAAAATATATAGATTTAACAATTTTTGAAATTTTAAGTAAATATTTGGGTAAGTTTTTAACAAAAATTATAATTTTAATATTTTTTATTTATTTTTCTATTTCTTTTACTCATTTAATTTAACATAATTTTATTTATTTAAGAGAAGCAATATTTGAAGAGGCTAGACTAGAAAAATTTTTATTAATTTTCATTCCAATTGTTTGTGCTCTTTCGTATAAAGGATTAAATTCTTTAAGCAGAACGGCAGAATTTTTCTATTTTTTTATTTTGTTAGGTTTCATAATATGCTTAATTTTGGGCATTTCATCAATTTCAAATTTTTCAATATTGTCAATTTCAAACTTCACAGCTTCTATTTTTTTTCAAACTTCTTTTAATTATTTGTTTTGGTTTGGAGATTTTCTTTTTATCGCTTTTATATTAGATAAAATAAAGCTTCAAAATGGATATGGACGAGTTGTTATGAAATATTCTTGGTTGGCTTTTATTCTTTTGATTATTTTCTATTTTACTTTTTATCAAGTTCATAAAAATACATCTTTTATGCACAATAATTCTATTACAGATATAATTGCTTTCACACACAGGGTTGGTAATATTGAAAAATTAAATTTAATAGCGCTTTTAGTTGTTATGTTTTTAATCTTTTTTCAAGGAGCAGTATTGCTTTATTGTATCAATCAAACAATTTGCATAATGTTTAAGAATGCAAATAAGGAAAGAACATATATTGGAGTGGTTTTTTTTGAAATAATCCTTTTTTTAGCAATTTTTTATTCAAGTATAAAAATACATATACTGCTTTCAATTTATGGAAAGTATTTGGCATTATTTTTAATTGTTTTTATTCCACTATATCTGTCTTTGCAATTACTTTTTGATAGAAAAGGAAAAGTTAAAAATGAAAAATAAAATTTTATATCTTATTAAAAATCCTATTATATTAATATTTTTGGCTGTGTTAATAATTTATGGACCGTTTGCACTTTTAATGCCTGCTGAAACTTCGTTAAGGGCAATTATAACAAGAATTGGTATAGACGCAGTTGAACAAGGAATTGAATTAAGTGTTGTAACATTTGTTCCAACACCTAACACAAACTATACGGAGAATTATAAACTTATAAGTGCAACAGGTCAAAACTTATCAGAAGCTTTTTCCAAAATTTCAAATTATACAGGTAAAAAAATTGCTTTAAATTTGTCTGAATTGATAGTGGTTAATGAAGAGATTTCTAATAAGAATTTAGCAAGTGTACTAGATTCTTTAACTAGGAATACGGATATGGGTAATGGGACGGCCGTTATATGCACTAATGATAGTGCAAAAAATTTTTTAAAAACAACTTTAAAATTAAATTCAGCTTCAGATTTAAACATTGAAGAATTAATAACATATAGCAATGATAAAATCTTTAACCAAAAAAGCAACATAGAAAGTTTTTATCAAGGATTTTTTTCGCATAATAAAATATCTTTTTTGGGATATGTAGAATTAACTGAAAGTGATCAGGGGTTGACAACATCAAGTGACACCAGTGGTGGTGGAAATGCTAGTCAAGGTTCTTCGGGGTCAAGTGAGGGTGGTGAAAATCAAAATGAAAACACAACAATTTCAAACGAGGGAAGGGTTGCTGTGTATAAAGATGGGAGATTAAACTCAATTCTTTCAACAGATGAACTTAAAGGGCTTAATTGGCTTAATGGAAAATATAATCAAATGTATCTTACTATTTATGATGTTTCTGATAAAACATATCAAAATGCAGACATTACATTTAAAATACAAAATAAAAATGTTTCAATAAATACATATTTTTTAAATAACACTCCTGTGTGTGATGTGACAATAAAATTAATTTTGGATATAAGTGAAGTAAAATCTAAGGTTGATGAAAAAGTTCTTCAATTTGAATTGTCGGAAATGTCTGATGATATTAAAAACAAAATAAATTATCAAATAAAAGTGGAATTTAAAAAAGTTTTAGATATAATGCTTGAAAAAAATCTTGATTTAATAAATGCATATGATATGTTTATGACAAACCACGAAAGCAAATTTAATTCATATTTGATGTCATTGAATGACAAAAATGACTATTTACAAAATATCATATATAAAATAAAAGTTATTCCTTATGTAAGCTTATAAAAAAAAATAAAGGCTGAAGCCTTTATTTTTTTAATCTTCTTTTAAACTAAATAAGTCAAATTTTTTGGAAAAATGCAATTTGTATTCTTCTAGTTTTTCATCATCAATTCTTGCAAATAATGGTTTTGGTGCATTTGTTGTATGTGTTGCTTTTATGTCAATTTTGCTAGATTCATTCCAAAAGCCTTTATCGTTCAAATTGCCATCAAAATTAAGCTGTTCTTTCCATATTTCTTCTGTTTTGCTTGGTATAAATGGATGAGCCACAATACATAATGACTTTGCCATTGCTAAGCACAAATATAAAACTTTTCTAGCTCCGTCTATATCACCATTTTTAATCATAGTCCAAGGCGCAACTTTTTCTAGATAGCCATTTCCTATTGTTGCAAATTCCATTACTGTTTTGTATGCTTCTCTAAATTCAGTTTTTTCCAAAAGAGAAGAAATTTTGTTTGGATAAGTTTTTATTGCATTTATCATTTCGTTGTCATATTCGTTTAAAGATGTTTGTTCGCTTATCGCAAAATTAAGTTTACCTTCAAAATTCTTCCATATCATATTTAAAGTTCTATTAAAGAAATTACCAAATTTTCCAACAAGTTCGGAATTTGTGTTGTCTTTTAATCCTTCCCATTTGAAGTCGGTGTCTTTTCCTTCTGGGAATACTGTAACAAGATATGCCCTTAATGCGTCTATGTCTATGTCGCTATCCAAAAGACCATCACAGAAAACTCCAATGTTTTTGCTCTTTGAAAACTTTTGACCCTCAAAATTCATAAAATTAAAGCCTACAACATTATATGCAAGATTATATTTGCCACAGCCTAATTCCATTGCTGGAAAAAATACGGAATGGAAAGGAATATTGTCTTTTCCAATGAAATTGTATATTTTACAATCGGAATTTTGCCAAAACTCTTTTATGTATTCTTCGCCACCTAGTTCTTTTGTGATTGATATATAGCCTATAGGAGCATCAAACCAAACATAAAAAACTTTATTTTCAAACCCGTCTCTTGGAACTTTAATTCCCCAAGGAATATCTCTTGTTATACATCTTGGTTTTAAACCTTCATTAATCCAACGCTTTGCTTCTTTGTATACCGTTGAACGCCAAACATCTTTTTTGCTCTCTATCCAATCATCTAGCTGTGTTTGAAGTTTATCTAATCTTAAATATAAGTGTTTTGTGTTTTTAAATTTTGCGTCTTTTCCACAAAAACGACATTTTGGATTTTTTAATTCAGATATATCATATGTTTTCCCACAAGCATCACACTGATCACCGTAGGCATCTTCATAACCACAATAAGGACAAGTTCCCTTAATAAATCTATCTGCAAGTGCTATGTTTTCATTTTCACAATATAGCATTACATCTTCTCTTTCTTCTATATAACCATTTTTATCAAGCTCATTGTAAAATTCAATAGTCGTATCTTCATTGAATTTTGTGTGTGTGCCAGAAAACAAGGAGTAGCTTATATTTAATTTGTCATACATTTTTTTATGAAGTTCGGTTAGCTTTTGGCATAGTTTTTCCGGTGACAAACCTAGTTCTCTTGCAGATATGAGTGTTGCAGTTCCGTGCTCGTCTGCACCACCTATAAATATTGCGTCATTTCCTATGCTTTTTTGAAAGCGATAAAAAACATCAGCAGGTAGATGGCATCCCACAATATGCCCAAGATGTGGAACATTATTAACATAGGGAAGTGCTGATGTTATCAAAATTTTAGTCATATTTACCTCACCGTAGTAGTTTAGCAAATTCAATTCTTTTTTGCAACAAAAATTATTTATCTTTGGTTAAAACATTGCAGATTGCAAACAATAGATGTGTTTACAAAATATTACAAAAAAATTCTTTTTACAAAAATATTTTACAAACAACAGTTTTTGTGTTAATATGTTCTCAAGGTTATTATGAAAAGAAGTTTAATTGGTTTAACTTTTATGTTTCTTTCTCTTTGCTCCACTCTTACAGGAGTGAATTTTTTCAGCAAAGAAGATGTAGTTTATGCGCAAACATACGATGAGCCACAGGCTTTTGCAGAAACAATTAAGACTATTGAATATGGACAGTCGGCAACCACAATCAATAATGTGCTAGTTTATGTAAATTTTAGTGGAGAAGAAAATAATCTTTCTGACAAAAAAACAATTTATGATAATAAAGAATCTTATAAGATAGTAGAAGATATATACAATAATAGTGAGTATTCTGTAAAAAATTATTTTTATCTTACTTCCAATAAAAAAATTGAAATAAATACACTGTTTTTGTATAACGAAAGCGAAGGCATACCTTTTACACTAGATTATACAAGAGATTATTATAATTCTCAATCAATTGCTGATTTTCAAACTGATATATTAAATAAAATTTCCACAC
>CALVZZ010000006.1 GCA_944372715.1 uncultured Clostridia bacterium
TGCAGATGATATCAAAATTGCCTTAATTGCACCAAATTTTCTGTAACCGTTAAAAATTACTCCTCTAAAAATTAATTCTTCTAAAATTGCAGGAACAACTGCTAAAAGCAAAATATTTAAAACAAGATAGCCAAAGTTTGAAAGTGGCAATGGCAATGAAGTTGCAAGATTATAACCTATATAAGTTAAAAATATGTCAAAACTAGAAATAAGTGGATTAATTCCAAACACTCCAATGATGGCAATCGCAATACAAATGAGTGTATTTTTCCAGCCCAAATTAAAATTGATTTTGCTTGCTCTTTTAAAGTCTACATTTAAATTGAATACAGTGTATACAATTAAAAACCCTATTTGTGCAAGCATAACAATCAAGACATTGATAAAGGTGTTTTCCATTAAGGAATTATATGTATCTTCAGTTTTTGCAAAAGAAGTAAGTAATATAACAAAAATGGCACCAAGAATTTGGGGCACTAAAATACTCCATAAAAAAATTTTTCCACTATCCGTTTTGGTATAATAAAACTTTTTCAAATTATCTCCTTAGAAAGTAAAACAAATATAAGTCCAGTATATAATATATTCTTATAATTAACAAATAATTTATCTTTTTATGTGCAAAATTTGTTTAGCTTTTTCGCTGTTTGGTTCTCCAAAACAATTTGAATAGATATTTTTTATTAGTTCATTATCGTGCGCACCTTTAATTTGATTTTTTAAATCACTATCAAAAAGCCCTTTTGCACGCTTTTTTACAATTTCCAATCTGATATCATTATTTGGATATTGTGGCATACCTGTTCCGTTTACGCATCCCCCAGCACAAGCCATTACTTCAACAAAGTCAAAATGTTCTCCACTTTTAATTCTTTCTAAAATTGTCTTTGCATTATTAAGCCCACTAGCTAAGGCAACCTTTAATGTTCTGTTTCCAATTTTTATCTCAGCCTCCTTGATTCCATCAAGCCCCCTGTTTATTTGATAATCCAAATATTTTATATCCTTAACATTAAATTTAGCACTCAGCGTTCTAAGAGCAGAGCTTAAAACTCCACCACTCGTTCCAAAAATCACTCCACCACCTGAGCCAAGCCCAAAAGTCTTATCAAACTCAGTATCTTCTAAATTAGCAAAATCTATATTTTTATCTTTTAAAATTGTTCCAAGTTCTTTAACCGTCAAAACAGCATCAACATCAAGTCCATTTGTAACATTTATGCCTTTTTTCAATCTTTCCAATCTTTTTGCCAAACACGGCATAACACACACAACAAAAATGTTTTCAGGACTGATTTTCAACATATCGGCATAATAAGTTTTTATGATAGCGCCAAAAATTTGTTGAGGAGATTTTGTTGTAGAAATATTGTTTACAAATTCTGGATAAAACTTTTCAACATACTTAACCCAAGCAGGACAACAAGATGTCATATGTGGCAAATTTTGATTATTTAAAATCCTTTGAGCAAACTCATTTGCTTCTTCCATAACCGTCAAATCAGCTGAAAAATCTAAATCAAACACATCATCAAAACCAATTTTTTTAAGAGCAGTAACAAGTTTACCTTTTAAATTTTGTCCCACTTCCATTCCAAACATCTCTCCCATTGCAACTCTTGTTGAAGGAGCACAGGCAGAAACAACCCTAAGTTTAGGATTTTTTATTGCTTGCAAAATCAAGTTTATAGAATTTTCTTGTTCTTTTATTTCCATACAGATAATTTTAACAAAAAAAACATAAAAATGTAAAAAGATTAAAGGTGTTTTATAAATAAAAAAATGAACATAATGTCCATTTTAGATTATTTTATTTCAGCAGGAAACACATACGCATCAACTAGCATTGCATTACTTCCATCTTTTATTAATTCTGAATATAAGGTTGGCATTGGAATTTCATACTCATTTTTTAAAGCATATTTTAAAAATTCTTTCAAATAGTTTTTAGCAAACAAAAAAGCTTCTTCATAACTGTCGCCTTCAATAACAAGCTCTAAGTCTGGGAAACTTACAATCACTTCACCATCTTCTGACAAAAAATAGGCTGGATAAACAAAATACATTGTTTCTTTTTTGTTCACTTTACACTCTCCTGTTTGAATATTATATCACACTATCTTTATTTTAAGCAAAGATTTTAACAAAGATTTTAAAAAAGAAAAAACAGCTTACAAAAGCTGTTCTTTCTAAAAAAAAGTAATGAAAAAGAAATTATCTCTCTGGGTATGCAATATTGCGTTTATTTGTATAAATATTTTTCCTATCTGCATTTGCACCTTTCATATGTTTAATGCTTTGATATTTTTTTGCAGGTTTTGCGAAGTCTGGGACTTCCTTTGTTTTATCATAGGATAAATTGCCTGCAATAATTATATTTTCTGCATAAACATTTTTTTCAAGTACATTAAGCATACAAGGAATTAAACCAATAATCATATTCCCCCCTTCGAGTATTAGTACTATAACACAATAATTTTTATTTGTAAATACCTTTTTTAAAAAAATATTTTTTTCGACATTGTTGACATTTTTAACTTATAACAATTCTTCCTTCTAATGCCTTAGAAAGAGTAATTTCATCAGCATACTCTAAATCCGTTCCCATAGAAACACCTTGTGCTATTCTCGTTACTTTAACCCCTAGTGGAGAAAGAAGCTTTGCAATATACATTGCAGTTGCGTCGCCTTCAACATCAGGATTTGTTGCAACAATAACTTCCTTTGTTTTTTCTGTTTGTATTCTTGCAAGTAATTCCTTAATTCTTAAATCGTCTGGGCCCCTATTTTCAAGTGGACTAAGTGTTCCTCCTAAGATATGGTATACACCATCATAGTTTTTTACCTTTTCCATAACTGCAACATCTTTTGGATAAGCCACAACACAAATGGTTTGTGCATTTCTGTTTTGACAAATTGAACAAATGTCTTTATTTGTATAGCTTCCACAAATTTTGCAAAATTTTGTTTCTGTTTTTGCCGTTAAAATGTTTTCAGCTAATTCCTTAACTTCATTCATATCTGCGTCAACAACATAGTATGCATATCTTTCGGCCGTTTTGTAACCAACTCCTGGAAGTGCTCTAAAAGACGCAATCAGTTTTTCTATTGGCTCAGAATTCCTCATAACCCTATATTAGCTCCTGGCAATTTTTCTTTTTCCATTTTGGAAATTTGGCTTAAACAATCATTAACAGAAGCAACAATTAAATCTTCCAACATTTCAACATCATCTGGATCCACAACTTCTGGTTTTAATTTTATAGATTTTACAGTCCTATCTCCCAGCATTATTGTTTCAACCATTCCACCACCAGCACTTGAAGAAAACTCTGTTGAATTAATT
>CALVZZ010000007.1 GCA_944372715.1 uncultured Clostridia bacterium
TGCATAACTCCATATCTAACAAACTCTGCATTTTTTAATGCTGGAATTAAGCTAAAAACCCTTTTTTGTTCTTTAAAAGTTAAATTTGTTTGAAATCCCACTAAATTTAATAATGTACCTTCTTCGTTTTCCTTCCTTAACTGAATAATAGCATATGGCTTTTCGGTCAATTTTTCATTAAACAATCCAACAGGTTTTAAAGGACCAAATCGCATAGCTTCAAATCCCCGTTTTGCCATTACTTCAATAGGCATACAACCTTCAAAAACTTTTTCAAACTCTTTCAACTCAACTGTTTCAGCATTTATAAGCTCATTATAAAACTTAGTGTATTCATCTTTGTTTAAAGGTAAATTTAAATAATCACCTTTTTCGCCGCCTTTATCATATCTATTGCCCCAGAAAGCGTATTTCATATCTACACTTTCAAAAGTTACAATAGGAGCAACGGCATCATAAAAATAACAATTAGAACCACCAATATATTTTTTGATATTATTCATTAATTTTTCATCAGTTAATGGACCTGTTGCAATTATTGTTGGTTCAGATAAATTAATTTCTTCTATTAAGCATTCACACAAAGTTATATTTTTATTTTCTTTAATCAACTTTGTTACCTGCTCAGAAAATAAATTTCTATCTACTGAAAGTGAATTGCCTGCAGGAACACTACATAACTTTGCAACTTTTAAAACGGTTGACCCTAATTTTAATAATTCAGCTTTTAAAAGTCCACTTGCTGTTTCAACATCTTCACTTTTAAGGGAGTTTGAACAAACAAGCTCACAAAAACCATCAAGTTTATGTGCTTTTGTTTTTACTTTTGGTTTCATTTCAAACAAGTTTACTTTTATGCTATTATTAGCAAGAAACAATGCTGCTTCACAACCAGCTAATCCTGCCCCAATAACATTGACAACACCATTTTTCATAAGCTATTTTTTAAAATCACACTCCGTATTTGAACACTTATAATGTTCACCCTTTTTATATAAAAATTTACCACATTTAGGACATTTTTCCTGAGTTGGAATATCCCAACTCATAAACTTACAATCAGGATATCCAGTGCAAGAATAAAAAATCTTTCCCCTTTTACTTTTTCTTGGAACGACGTCTTTACCACACTCAGGACAAATTCCAACAGGTTTTATTTCTGGTTCTAAACTTTTTATATTTCTACAATTAGGGAAATTAGAGCAACCTAAAAATTTTCCATACTTTCCTTCTCTTATTAGCATTTTTGCCCCACACTTTTCGCAAATTTCCTCAGTCTCTATGGCAGGTTTTTTATAACCTATTGAGCGCTTGTCAGCACTTAATAGTAAATTTTTAAATCCATTCCAAAAACTACCGACAACATCTTGCCACTTCTCACCCTTTTCAGCTATATCATCTAACCTATTTTCCATATTTGCAGTAAATTTAACATTTATGATGCCTTTAAAATACTTATCCAAATAATCTGAAACAGTTTCTCCAAGGTCGGTTGGCTTTAAACTTTTTCCTTCCTTTTCAGTATATCCCCTTGATGCTAAAATTGTAATAGTAGGAGCATATGTTGCAGGTCTTCCAATACCTTTTTCTTCCATCGCTTTAACAAGACTCGCTTCTGTATACCTTGCAGGTGGCTTTGTAAATTTTTGTTCTGGTTTTAGTTCTTTTAACTCTACAAACTCTCCTTCTTCAAGTTTAGGAATTTTACTATTTTCTTCCTTTTCACTGTCTGTATACTCTTTATAAATTATGGTATAACCTTCAAAATCTACTGTTCTACCAGTTGAGTGAAATGTATAATTATTTGCATCTATATCAACAGCAACACTATCATAAATTGCTGGCGCCATTTGGCTTGCTAAAAATCTCTCATAAATTAGTTTATAAAGTTTGTAATTATCTGGATTTAAGCTAGATTTAACACTTTCTGGTGTTTTTTCTAAGCTAATAGGCCTTATAGCTTCGTGGGCATCTTGTGCATTCTTTTTACTAGCATATATATTTGGTTTTAAAGGAATAAAATCCTTTCCAAATTTGTTTTCTACAAAACTTCTAGCAGATGCCATTGCCTCATCTGAAACTCTCGTTGAATCTGTTCTTATATATGTAATTAAAGCTACTTTGCCTTCACCTGCAATTTCTACACCTTCATATAAATTTTGGGCACACGATGATGTTTTTTTCAAGCTCATTCCAAGCTTATTTAAAGCATCTTGTTGCATAGTACTTGTTGTAAATGGTGGAAGAGGATTTGATTTTGTCTTAGATTTTTTTATGTTAACGACTTTATACTTTGCATCTTTTAAATTATTTAAAATTTCATCAATTTCTTCTTTATTTTTGGGTTTTATTTTTTTATTATTGTAGTGAGTTAAAGTGGATTTAAAACTTTGCTTATTTTTAATAAGCTCAGCAGTTAAAGACCAAAACTCTTCTGGTTTAAAATCTCTTATTTCTTTTTCTCTATCAACAACAAGTTTTAAAGCAATGCTTTGAACTCTGCCTGCACTTAAATTAGGTTTTATAGCTTTACAAATTATTGGAGAAAGTTTATAACCCACCAATCTATCCAAAATTCTTCTTGCCTGCTGAGCATCAACCATATTTTGATCAATAATGTCTGGGTGCTTTAAAGCTTCTTGTACAGCATTTTTTGAAATTTCATTATATTTTATTCTACATTTTTCATCTGGGTTTATTCCCAAAATATGTGCAATATGCCAAGAAATTGCTTCTCCTTCTCTATCTGGGTCGGTTGCTAAATAAACTTTTTCAGCCTTAGAAGCTTTCTTTTTTAATTCTAAAATTATATCTTTTTTATCTGGCATATCCTGATAACTTGGTTCAAAATTATTGTTAATATCAACAGCCAATCCATTTGCTGGTAAATCTCTTATATGACCTTTGGTTGCCAAAACTTCATAATCTGACCCAAGATATTTTTTTAAAGTATCTCTTTTACCTGGACCTTCTATAACTACTAATTTCAAAATAATCTCCTTACTGCTCTGAAATCATAAACTCATTTCCGGGCAACTTTTTTATTAAACCATTTATTTGCAAAGTTGTCAAACAACTATTTAAAGTTTTTATTTCAAGCCCAGATTTTAAATGTAAATCATTTAAAGACATTGCCTCTTGTTTTAAGTAATTTACCACAATTTGCTCATCAAAAGATAGCTGTTTTAAAGACTTTTTGTTATTTATTGGTGAAATTGAATAATAATCAAGAATGTCTTTAAAACTCATAACCAAAGCAGATTGCAAAGATTTTAAAAGTCTGTTAGTTCCAATACTCTTTTGACTTGTAACGTTGCCCGGAACAGCAAAAACATCTCTTCCACACTCTAATGCATATTCCTTAGTATGTAAAGCTCCACTTTTTTCTCCTGCTTCCGTAATTAAAATACCATCACAAAGACCAGCTATAATTCTATTTCTTACAGGGAAATTATATGCAGTTGGTCTTACACTTGGTCTATACTCTGAAATAATTAATCCGTTATTTTCTATGTTCTTAGCCAAATTTTGATTCATTGCAGGATAAATATGGTTAAATCCTCCACCTAAAACAGCTATTGTTTTGCCACCATTTTCTAAGGTGGTTTCGTGAGCAATTTTATCTACCCCCATTGCAAGCCCACTAACCATTGTAAAACCATTTTCTGATAATCCTTTGGTAAAACTTGAAGTTATAGTTTTACCATATGAACTTGGTACCCTTGTACCCACGACAGCAAAACATCTACTTTTTAATAGTTTGACATCTCCCTTACAAAAAAGAATATATGGTGGTTGAAATAAATCATAAAGTTTTTTAGGATATTCGTCACTAAAATATGTTATACACAAAACCTTATCTTTATTTAAAGAATCTATATAAGAATTTAATAAATTAATATTTAATGAGTCTTTCATTTTAGTAAAATTTTCTTCACCAACAATTTCTTTAATTTCATCTTTTAAACCATTAAAAATAAATTCTGGTGAATTGTATAAATACAATATTTCTTCTATTTTCTTTGCATTTAAAAAGTCAAAAAGTGATAACCAAATTATTGCTTTTTCTTTCTCACTATACATTTTTTCTCCTATACCCAATATTTTCTATCTAATGACCTATATTGTATTGCTTCTGCTATATGTTGTGGTAGTATGCATAACTCACCATCTAAATCTGCTATTGTTCTTGCAACTTTTAAAATTCTGTCGTATGCCCTTGCACTTAAATTTAATGTATTAAAAGCAGTTTGTAAAAGCTTTTCTGACTCTTCATTTAACTGACAATATTTTTTTGTTTGTGCGTGATTCATTTGTGCATTTGAATATATGTTAGAAGATAAAAATCTTTTTAACTGTACTTCTCTTGCTTTATTTACTCTTTCCTTAATACAAGAAGAACTTTCTTCAACTGATTTATCATTTAAATCAGAAAAATTTACACTGTCAACTTCGATATGCAAATCTATTCTATCCATTAATGGACCAGAAAGCTTACTCAAATATTTATGAATTTGTGCTGGTGTACATCTACATTCCCCATTTTTCGAACCATAAAAACCACAAGGACAAGGATTCATACTTGCAATTAAAGTAAAATTTGCAGGATAAGTAACCGTCATATTTGCTCTTGAAACAGTAATTTCTCCATCTTCTAATGGCTGACGAAGTGTTTCCAAAGTTTGCCTAGAATACTCAGGCATTTCATCTAAAAACAGAACTCCATTATGAGCCATACTTATTTCCCCAGGTTTAGCATTTTGCCCACCACCTGTTATACTTATCTGTGAAGCTGTGTGGTGTGGTGTACGAAATGGTCTTTTTGTAATAATTCCCTTATTATAATCTAATTGTCCTACAACACTATGTATTTTGGTTATTTCTAATGATTCTTCAAATGTCAAATCTGGAAGTATTGTTGGAAAACATTTTGCAAGCATTGTTTTTCCACTTCCAGGTGGACCAATCATTAAAACATTATGTCCACCAGCTGCAGCAATTTCTAATGCTCTTTTTGCACTTGCCTGCCCTTTAACATTTGCAAAATCTTCACTATATACGGAATCTGATTTTAAAACATCTTCAAATTTTGAAGATAATAAGGGTAAAACAATTTCTTCCCCATTCAAAAAGTTGACAACTTGTCTTAAATTCTTCAATGTATATATTTCCACATCTGAAATAAACCCAGCTTCTTTTGAATTCTTTTCTGGCACTATAAATTTTTTAAACCCATTTTTTTTAGCAGAAATCAATATTGGCAAAACTCCATTAACTCCACGAATCGTTCCGTCTAAACTAAGTTCTCCAATAAATACAAATTTTTCTTTTATATTCACCTGTCCACTTGCAGACAAAAGAGCAACTGCAATAGCCAAATCATACAGTGTTCCTTCTTTTTTTCTATCTGCTGGTGCTAAATTTATTGTAATTTTGTTTGTTGGATAATTCAAGCCTGAATTTTTTATGCTGGACTTGACTCTTTCTTTTGCTTCTTTTATTGCTGTATCTCCCAATCCAACAATATCAAAAGATGGTAAACCATTAGAAATATCTGCTTCAACTAAAACAGGAAATCCATCAATACCATATAAACCATAAGACAATGTTTTTGAAAGCATATTTATAACCTTTTAAGTGATTTTAACATAAAAAAACAACATAAAGCAAACAAATATACTTTATATTGTTTAAAATAAAAAAACAATGGGGCTTCCATTGCTTATTTATTTTCATCTGATTTAATTTTAGCAGCTTTTCCTGTGAGCTCTCTAACATAATATAACTTAGCTCTACGAGGATTACCTTTTCTAATTACATCAACGTGGTCGATAAGTGGTGAATGTACAGGGAATGTTCTTTCAACACCAACACCATAAGAAACTCTTCTTACTGTGAAAGTTTCACGAACGCTACCATTCTTTTTGGAAATTACAACTCCTTCGTAACCCTGAATTCTTTCCTTGTCGCCTTCCTTAATCTTATAGAAAACTTTAACTGTGTCACCTACATTAATCTGAGGTGCATTTTCATTTAAATTTTCTTTTTCAATGATGTCAACAATATTCATACGACTTTTCCTCCTATTTATACAAGGTGTTCTTGTCAAAAAAATAACAGCGGACCACCCGAAGTCCATAATAAGATAACATATTATTCTAAAATAAGCAAGTACTTTTTCAAATTTTTAAAAACAATTTTTAATGTGTATAATTTCATTTTTAGAATTCAATTCAATAACATCAAACCTTACTTTATTATTGTATTTCTTATTCACAAGCAAATAAAATTCTGCAACTTTTCTAATTTTTAATTGTTTTTGTAAATTTACTGCTTCTCTTGGTAAACCATACTTCTCTGTTGTCCTTGTTTTTACTTCAACAAATAAAATTTCACCATCTTTTTCTGCTATTAAGTCAATTTCACCAATCTTATTTTTATAATTTCTTTCTAAAATTCTATATTTGTTATTTTTTAAATAATTTTCAGCTGTTGCTTCCCCTATATTGCCAATTATTTTAGAATTTATCATAGTGTTATATTACCTAATTTCCCTTTTCTAAAATCATCAATTAAAACAATTGAGGCTCTATCATAGTCAACCTCTCCACCCTTTAAAAGGAGTTTTCTCGCCATAGCAATTTTTTCCAAAACTTCATATGGCAACCCTTCTTCATCAATATTATACCTTTTTGCTATTGCTTGTGGATATTGCTTTCTTATATCAAAAATAAAATCACAAGCTAGTTCATTTTTGTCTAAAATTTCATCTCTTATACTGCCTATGTAAGCAAGTTTTCTTGCAACAGATTGATTTTCCAAATTTGGATATAATGTTCCAGGTGTGTCTAAAATTTGAAAATTTGTCCCGACAGTAACCCATTGTTTTCCTCTGGTTACGCCAGCTTTATTACCTGTTAAAGCTTTTGTTTTACCACACAAATTATTAACAAGTGTGCTTTTCCCAGAATTTGGAACACCAACAACCATTGCTCTTAAAAAGAAGTTTATACCTTTAGAAATGTTTTTTTCAATTTTTTCTTTACATAATTTTTTTATTTCATTAAACACAATATTGATTGCACCAGAAGATGTTGCATTAAGTTTAATAACAGAAGAATTTTCATATTTAACCTTCAAAACATTATCCTTCAATAGCTTGTCTATTTTAGAATTATCAGCAAGATCACACTTGTTCAAAACAAACAAAATTGGTTTTTTATCAGATATTTTATCAAGTTCTGGATTTAAAGAAGCTAATGGGGCGCGTGCGTCCAAAACATAGATGATAACATCTACATTTTTTACTTCAACTTTTAATTCTCTTAATGCCTTGGTCATATGACCAGGAAACCAATTAATCTTCAAAATTATCTCCTAATTTTATGTCTGGACGCCTATTTTTTGTTATTTCAATGGCTTTTTCTCTTCTAAACTTCTCTATTTCTGCGTGATTTCCAGATAGAAGAATCTCAGGAACTTTTAATCCCATAAATTCTGCTGGTCTTGTGTACTGTGGATATTCTAAAAGACCCGATGAAAAACTTTCTTCTTGCAATGAATCTAGATTCCCTAATACCCCTTCAACATATCTAGAAATTGAATCTATCATTGCCATTGCAGGAATTTCTCCACCTGTTAGTACAAAATCACCAATTGATATTTCTTCATCAATGCAAAGTTCTATAACTCTCTCATCTATACCTTCATAATGCCCACAAACAAAAATTATATGTTCAAACTTTGAATAATGCTTGCAAATTTTTTGATTAAATGTTTTTCCCCTTGGAGATGTTAAAACAACAAAGCTATTGTCTTTTTTCAAAGACATTATTGCATCGTAGAGTGGCTGAGGAGTCATAACCATACCAGCACCACCTCCAAAAGGTGCATCATCACATTTTTTATGTTTATCTTTGGAAAAATCTCTTATGTTGTGTATATTAATCTCTATAATTCCCTTCTGTCTTGCTCTTCCTATTATACTTTGGGAAAGTGGAGAAAACATTTCAGGAAAAAGTGTCAAAACATCAATTTTCATTTAATCCTCTATTTTTTGTGATAAAAATATGTTCTTATTAATTATAAGTTTTTTATCATTTTTTTTAAATTCAACAACAAGTCCATTCACATTTGCAACAGAGCAACTTCCACCATTTTTTAACTTAATATTAAAAATATCTGCTGAGCCATATTGTTCAACATTTTTTATAATACCTAATTCATTAGAGTCTTCATCATAAATTGTTGAATCAATATAATCTGAAATTAAAATATCGTTTGAAAAAATTGATTTGTCTACACAAATCAATAAATTTCTATAATTTTCAGCATCATTTCTATTGTTTAATCCTTTTAAAGTTATATATACATAACCAAAACGATAAACGGAGCTTAAAACTGTAAACAATTTTTCATCTATAAAAATTTCCTTTAAACCAGAAAAAATTTCTACATCTGTCATTGGTTTACATTTAAGCTCCCCTTTAATGCCTTGTGGTTTTAAAATTTTAGCTATAACAATCTTTTCCAAAATACTATCCTATTTTAACAATATATTTTTTATGAGATTTTATACTTAAACTTTTAACTATTGTTCTTATACTGCTTATAATTTTACCATTTTTGCCAATAACTTTTCCGATATCATCTTCATTAGTTTTGACATTTATAATTACAGCATCTTTATCAATCTTTGAAGAAACTTCTACATCTTCAGGATGATCAACTAGATTTTTTACAATGTATTCTACAAGCTTTTCCAATTAGTTCTCCTTTTTAATAACGCCACTTTTAACAAGCAAGTCTTTTACAGTATCTGTTGGAATAGCACCATTATTTAGCCATTTTGTTGCTTTTTCATTATCA
>CALVZZ010000008.1 GCA_944372715.1 uncultured Clostridia bacterium
TGTAATTCATAAAACAAAAAAGCCCATGTAATCATGGGCTTTTTAATTGTTTACAATCTTTTTATTGCTGCTCTGTTTCAGCGGGCTTGCTTTCTTGTTTTTTACCTTTAAGGTAGAATGTTAGCGAAAGAGCTGCAAAGACAATTAATGCAACTTCAATAGCTCCCCAAACTGCGGCAAATACAATTGCGCCCGTGCATTTAAATGTGTCGGGGTATAAATTGCTTGAAATCTCAAAAGCATTAACGTGAAAGATTTGGATATCGCTGCTATCTTCGCTCCAAATTGCGTCCCACTCGTTAGCGTCTGCTTTAATTTCTTTAATTGCCTCTTTAAACTGCTCGTCTGTTAAAGAAGTTGTGTCTGCAACAAACCAAACTTTGTTGCCGTTTCTAACGGTCCAATATGTAATTTCGCTAACCTCGCCATTCATTTCCATTTTCAAAACTGCCTTCTCATCACTTTCAAAATTGATGGTAACGTTTTGCGTTTGCCCGTCAACCTCTTCATAGCCCGTTCCTTCAAGGGTTTGAGAATAGGTGTAGGGCATTCCATAGCTAACTGGCCTTGCCAAAAGGCCAATATAAAGCCCAAGGCCACCCAGCGCTAAAACCAACAAAGCAACCATAACTGGAAACATTGATAAAAATTTTTTCATATAATCCTCCTAACATTAGTCTCCCACAATTTTTATTCTTCTCCAACAAAATTTAAACAATTTTCAAATTGTTTGGAAACATTTTAATTGCTGTATATGTTAAAGAAAGATAATTAATAATTGTAAACTTTTTGCATCATTTTCTATCATATTTTATCATTTAATAAAAAACCTATAACCCTTTAAGGCAAATAGGCTTTTATCTTTAACATACAACATCAAACAAAAGCAAAACATAAAAAATGTGGAATGCTTATTTATAATGAACGTTCATCATCTATGTTATATTTTCTTTTTTTGTTCTGTAACATTATTATTTAATAATTTTTCTCGATTAGCCTTTTCTACTTTGTAATCATCATAACCGCCCAAATAAGTTTCAATACTTCCATCTTTAAACTCTACTGTCTTATCGGCAAATTTATTGATAAAATATCTATCATGACTAACAAATATTAGAGTTCCATCGAAATCTTCAATTGCTTCTTCAAGGACCTCTTTTGTAGGAATATCTATATGGTTTGTTGGTTCATCAAAAATTAGTGTATTAATTTTTTGTTGTAAAAGTTCAGCAAGTTTTACTCTTATTTTCTCACCGCCTGAAAGATTTTTTACTTTTTTATTGACATCTTCTTTATAAAATTGAAATCCCGCTAATATTTGCCTTGCTCTTTGTTCTGCAATTCCATTTTCAGCTTGGAAATATTCTAGAAGGGTCTGATTATCGTTAGGAAAACTAATAATTTGTGGCAGATAACCTATTTTAACACTTAGCCCCACAAAAATGTTGCCTTTTATAGATAGGTCTTGCTCCCCCATTATCGTTTTAATAAATGTTGACTTGCCACTACCATTAGCACCAATCAAAGCAACTCTTTCGCCAGAACAGATATTTAAATTTATGCCGTCAAGTATTTTTTTCCCATTAGGTAATGTTACGGCTAACTCATCAACTGCTATAACTCTTTTACTTGATTTTCGTTCTTCATCAAAACCTATATTTAATCTTCTATGTTCTTTTGGTTTTTTTAAAGCCTTTGCTTTTTCTCTGTCTAATCTTGCCTGTAATACAGCTGCTCTTTTTGTCATTGTAGAACTGTTTCTGTTCATTCCCACATCTGCAAAATAGTTAATTTGCTCCTGTAGACGTTTAAAATATAATTGTTGTGAATTGAAGTCTGCCATTGCTTTTTGAAAATTTCTTTCCTTTTCTTCTAAATAACCCGTATAATTTGTATAATATAAATTTACATTGGGGGTATCTATTTCTAAAATTTTATTACTCATTTTATCAAGGAAATATCTATCATGTGAAACTATAACTGTGGCACCTTTAAAAGATTTGATATAACTTTCCAACCATTCAATTCTATTAATGTCCAAATGATTTGTAGGCTCATCAAGCAAAAATAAATCAGGCTTAATTAATAATGCTTTAGCAAGTTGAATAAGTGTTTTTTCACCACCGCTCAAATCGTTATAACTACGATTTAATATATCTTTATCTATTTTTAATCCTTCAACAATTGTATTTATATTTGTTTCAATATCATAACCACCAGCCATCGAAAATTTTTCCATTAAGTCACAATATTTTACCATAACATTGTTATACTGCTCTTCAGATAAACTTGTATCATTTAATAAATCTTGCAATTGGTTTAATCGTGCTTCCATCTTATTCAATTCTGAAAAAGCATCTTTTAAAATATCATACACACATCTATCATCTATTATGCTGGAACCTGTTTGATCTAAATAAGCAACTTTATAACCTTTCTTTATGTTGATGCTACCGCCATCTGTTTTTTCAAGTCCTGCTATCATTTTTAGTAATGTTGACTTGCCACAACCATTAGGTCCTACTATAGAAATAGACTCTCCTTCATTTAGTGAAAACGAAAGATTCTCAAAAAGTTGACCATAACCAAAATTTTTTGATACTTTATTTACATCTAAAATAATCATTAATATAACTCCTAGCTCTTTTTCATTATAACATTATTTTTGTAAAGCATCAATATCTAGGAATAATTTGACTTTATTAAACTAAAGAAAAGTAAGAAACAAGGGACATAAAATTTTTCAAGGAATCGACCATAAAAAAATCTAACAAGTAAAATCAATAATGAATTAAATAATATTATAGATTTTTTAAGTAAACCTATTGATTTAAAAGAATATAGAAAGTAGTTTAAATAAAATTATTTTTATATGGAAGGTATGCTATGCAAATGAATTTGTTATAAAAATTATTTTTATAATTTTTTGGTTAAAACAAAAATCTAGCGACTGTCAAAATCGCTAGATTGCCCTAAAATAAGGGAATTTAGTGGTGCGCCGCAAGGGATTCGAACCCCTGACCTTTGGTTCCGTAGACCAACGCTCTATCCAGCTGAGCTAGCGGCGCAAGAAAGACTTTTCAAGCCTGCTTAGCGATTATACCAAAAAAAATAAAAAAAGTAAATTGTATTTTTAAAAATTTTAAAATGTGATTTTTCCAGAGAGAAGTCCTGGCTTAAACTTTTGCCCCAAGGACTATATTAATTGTTTTCATTTTAAACAAGCAAATTGGCGGGC
>CALVZZ010000009.1 GCA_944372715.1 uncultured Clostridia bacterium
TTTTAAGTTTTAAAAAATGACGAAAAACCGTATATAATTTATTTGACAAAAAATGACATAAAACCTAAAATAAAGACATCAAAATTAATTTGACGGGTTAAAGAGTCCTAATCTTTAACGAGATAAAATTAATTTTTGAGCTCTTATAAAGACGCTTTATATTTTTATGCCTGTTTGGGACTTTGGGCGAAAATAAAAATATGAAACACCTTGTAAGAGAATTAAGAAATTTTTCAAAATTAATTAGGAGGAAATTTATGAAAAAGAAATTTAAACTTTTTGCAACAATTGGATCACTTGCTCTTGCAGTATGTATGATGACAATTGGTGTATTAGCTGCTGCACAAGCAACATTAACAGTAAATTCACAAGTTACTTTCCAAGCAACAAATGTTAATGCTTCATATGTAATTACAACGGTTGAACCTACTACAGCTTGGACTGAGCCAACTGCAGAAACAGAAGGTTTGGAAGCTCTTACTACAACATCAGAAGAAAATGTTACCTTTACAGGAACTCTTTCAGAAACAAATAAAGTTGCAGGTTATTATGTAACAATTAAAAATAATTATACTAACCAAACAATTAATGTTGCATTTACAGATGTAGCAACAAAATCTGGAAATGGTTGGGCTGTAACATCTGATTGTCCAAAAACAATTGCTGCAGGTGATTCAATAGTTGCATATGTTTATGTAACAGTTACACCAGCTGATATCGTTGACGGAACTGCTATTACTCTTGATACAGCATTTACATTAACACTTGCACAAGCATAATATTAAATTAAAAAATTAAAGTCCTAAAAATTTCTTTTCAATTAAATAGCAAAAAACTCCAAATATTAGTTTGGAGTTTTTTGTTTTATTTTTTATGTTCGACTATATGTTGATATTATAAAAATTTTTTATATTGTGAAAATTAGTAATAAAAAATTGCTTATTTAAGCAATTTTTTACATCTCTTCGATTGTACTTACACACACAAGTTTCATACATTTTTCAAGAACTTTTTTACTGCAATAACAAAATTTATTTTCCCAGCACTTTCTTTTTCATTTTCAGTGATAATTTTTGTTTCATTGTAGTAAGCATTAAATTGTTTACAAAGTTCTAAAATGTATCTAGAAATTATACTTGGTTCATAACTTTTCTTAGCTTGATAAATTGTAGATTTATAATTTGTTAAAAGCTTTAAAATTTCAAACAACTTGACATCAATTTGGGGCATTTCAAATTTTTGCAATTTGTATTGTTTTTTATATTTTTTTATTAAACTATTTATCCTTGCGTAAGTGTACTGAATATAAGGTCCTGTTTCTCCGTCAAAAGAAACTGCTTTGTTTATATCAAAAATTTTATCTTTAATTCTTTCAACTTTCAAGATACTAAAAGATATAGATGAAATTGCAACACTTTTTGAAATTTCTTGTTTTTTGTTTTCTTCAATATTTCTATCTTTGACAACATTAAATGCTTGTTCTTCTGCTTCATTTAAAATATCTTGAAAAAGAGCTTGTTTTCCTTTTCTGCTTGCAATTTTGCCTTCTGGCAAACTAAACATTCCATAACCTATATGTTTCAAATTTTTTGCATAAGGTTTATTTAATAATTCACAAATTTTAAAAAGTTTTGCAAAATGACTATTTTGTTGTGTTGCAGTAACATATAACATTTCATCAAAGTGGTACAAATTGTATCTATCTTCAACAGCAGATAAATCTCTTGTTATGTACAAGCTTCCACCGTCACTTCTTTTTAAAACACAAACACCCAAACCAAATTTATTCATATCAATTATAAGTGCACCATTTTCTACTTTTGATAATCCCATTTTGTTGATTTCTTCAAGTGGTTTTTCCATTTTATCATTATATGTACTTTCACCACGCCAATCATCAAAGGTTATTCCCATTTTTCCAATAAGTTTTTTTGTTTCATCAATGGTTATATTAATTATCCATTTATAAATTTTATATTCTTCACCTTTTTTGTTTTCAATTTGAAAAGAGGCCATTCTTGCTTGTTCTAAAAGTTCATCATTTTCATTTGCGCAAAATTTTACATATAAATCCTGAATGGCGTCCATTCCACGATTTTCAATATCATTTTTATCTCCCCAAAGTTTATATGCAACAACCATTTTACCGAATGGGGTTCCATAATCTCCAGCATAGTTAATTCTTACAACATTATATCCCAAAGCTTCACAAATTCTTGCTAAGCTTTCTCCAATTATTGTTGTTGTGAAATGTCCAATGTGTAAATATTTTGCTAAATTAACAGAGCAATAGTCAATGCATACAACTTTATTTTTACCTGACTTATTAATAACTGAAATTGTGTTATCATTTAAAATTTTTTCTCCAACATATTGTTTATTTAAAAACAAATTAAGGTAACCACCAACTTGTTCTGCTTTTATAAACATTTCATCGTCTTTTATTTTGTTTTTAAATTCATCTATTATGACATTTATAGAAACTTTTTTTTCTTTTGCAAACATAAAACAGGGAAGACAATAATCTCCCATTTCAACCTTTGGCGTTTTTTGAATTAATGCTTGGTTAACACTCAATTTTTTTGCAATTTGATATTCTAAATTCATAGAATTTAATTTAACATAAATTTCAAACATTGTCAATTAAATTGACTTTTAAAGTAGTTTTTAGATAATATATAAATATGGTTACATTAATAATATTAGATGGTTTTGGAGAAAGAAAGGAAATAGAAGGAAATGCAATAAAACTTCAAGGTACTCCAAATTTGGATAAACTTAAAAAAATATATCCACACACACTCATAAAAGCAAGTGGAGAGGCTGTTGGATTAAGTGAAGGTCATATGGGCAACAGCGAAGTTGGGCATTTAAATTTAGGTGCTGGAAGAATTGTTTTGCAAGATTTAAGTAAAATTGATGAAGAGATAAAAAGTGGAAATTTTCAAAGAAATTCAGTATTTTTGAATGCTTTTAACCATTCAAAAACTTTGCACTTAATGGGTCTTGTTTCCGATGGTGGTGTCCATTCTCATATTAATCACTTAAAAACTCTTATTGATATGGCTCACCAAAATGGAGTTGAACATATATATATTCACGCATTTACAGACGGACGAGATACTGCAAAAGATAGTGCTGTAAAATATATTACTGAATTAACAAACTTTATACAAGATAAAAATGCCGAAATTGCAACGATCATAGGTAGAGTTTATGCAATGGACAGGGAAAATAGATATGATAGGGTTATGAAAGCTTATGATGCTATATGTTTAGGTAAAGCTGAAAAGTATTGTCAAGATCCAATTGAGGCAATCAAAGAAAGTTATGAAGAAAATGTTTATGATGAATTTATTGAACCAATTATTATAGGCAAACCAAAAACAATTAATTCTGGTGATAGCGTAATATTCTTTAATTTTAGAACAGATAGACCAAGAGAACTTACAAAAGCAATTATGGATAAAACATTTGATGAATTTCCCACAAAAAATTTAAGCAATTTATATTTTGTTACTATGACAGAATATTCAGATGAGTTTAATAATCTTGTTAATATTGCTTATCCAAATGAAAAAATAAGTAATGTTTTAAGTCAAGTGATATCCTTAAATAATTTAAAACAATATCATATTTCAGAAACGACTAAGTATGCTCACGTGACATTTTTCTTTAATGGGGGACGGGAAGAGCCTTTTAAAAATGAAGATAGAAAACTTATAGAAACAAAAGATGTTAAAGATTTTAGTGAATTTCCTGAAATGAGAGCATTTGAAATTACAGAAGATGTTATGCAAGTGATAAGTGAAAATAAGTATGATTTTATTTTAATTAATTTCTCAAATCCTGATATGATAGGGCATACTGCAAATTTGCAAGCAACAAAAAGAGCAATTGAAGTTGTGGACAAGTGTGCATATGCTGTATGTATGGCAACTTTGCTTAGTGGGGGTGACTGCATAATTACTGCTGATCACGGAAATGCTGAGTATTTACAAGATAAAAGTGGAAATCCTGTAACTTCTCACACAACTAATCCTGTTCCATTTATTTTAGCTAGCAACAAATTTAATAATGTAAAATTGAAACAAGATGGTATTTTGGGAAATGTTGCCCCAACAGTTTTAAAACTTTTAGGGATGGAAATACCTAAAGAAATGATTGAACCTATGTTTTAAAACGGAAAGCTTATTTTGAAACAGAGTTTCAAAATATCAATCGAAGAATTCGATTGATTGACGCAAATTGCGTCAAGCTTTCCTACTTGTGATAAATACAATAATCTTTAATATTGATATTTTTTTAATAAAAAAATTGACAAAAAATTTGTCAATTTTTTTATTATTAAATTATTTTTCTAATTCATAATAGCTTCCAGAGTGTTGAGTTGCTGGAAATCTTTGTCCTTTTTCAAGATAAGTTGTTCCACCATTGTGACCTTCACTGTCATATGCAGTGTAATTAGCTGACTCTGGAGCTTGTTCGCCAGGACGCCATTTTTGTTTGTTTTCCATTTTTACCTCCAAGTATAGTGTTTGTAAAAAGTTAAATAATATTCAAAAAATATTGCAAAAATAATATAAAAATTATATAATTTCCATATGCAAACCATATTAGATTTAAATTTTGAACAAATGAAGGATTTGATGGCGAATTTCAATGAGCCATCTTTTCGTGCAACACAACTTTTTCAAGGACTACATTCAGGAAAAACAATAGATGAAATAACAAATATTAGTAAAAATGTTAAAGAAAAAGTTTTAAATTCTTATTTAGATTTTCCTTCTAGTATATACAAAAAGTTGGAAAGTAAAGATGGAACAAGAAAATATATATATAAGTTTTTAGATGGAAACATTGTTGAAGGCGTATTGATGAAATACAAGTATGGTTACACTTTGTGCGTTTCTACACAGGTTGGTTGTAGAATGAATTGTTCTTTTTGTGCTTCTGGTTTAAATGGTCTTATAAGAAATTTAAGTACGGGTGAAATTCTTTCTCAAGTTCTTCTTGTTAATAGGGATTTAGGTGGAAGTGTTAAAGATAGAAAAATTACCAATATTGTGTTAATGGGAAGTGGAGAACCATTAGACAACTATACAGCTGTTGTAAATTTTTTAAAAATTATAAGCAGTGAACAAAGTTTAAATATTTCACTTAGGAATATATCACTTTCAACTTGTGGACTTGTTGAAAAAATTGATAAGCTTGCAAAAGAGAATTTAGGGATAACACTTACCATATCTTTGCATTCACCAAATCAGCAGATAAGAGAAAAAATTATGCCTGTTGCAAAAGCTTATAAATTTGAAGATTTAATAAAAGCTGTCAAAAGATATTTTGACAAGACGGGAAGAAGAGTTGTTTATGAATACGCATTAATTTCGGGCGTAAATGATAGTTTGAAAAATGCAGAAGAACTTGCTAAAAATGTAAAAGGAAATTATTCTTTTCATATTAATTTAATTCCTTTAAATGAAGTTAAAGAAAGGGGACTTAAAAGTTCTAAAAATGCATATCAATTTATGGAAAAATTAAATAAGTTGGGTATTAGTGCAACAGTAAGAAGAACAATGGGAGAAGACATTGAGGGCGCATGTGGACAACTTAGAAATAAAATTTTAAAAGATGAAAATTAATTATGATAAAATTGATAAAAAATAATGAAATAATAATAAAAAAATCAAAATTTATTGCATATTTATATGAAATTAATGAAATTAATTGCATTAAAGATATTATTAATAATTTAAAAATTGAACATAAAAAAGCAACTCATATTTGCTATGCATATAAATTAGATAACAATGTTAAATATTATGATGATGGAGAGCCTAACGGCACAGCTGGAAAACCTATTTATAATATTATTGAAAAAAAGAATTTAAATAATGTTTTAATTGTTGTAATAAGATATTTTGGTGGAATAAAATTGGGTGCAGGTGGACTTTTTAGGGCATATTCTAATTCTGCATCAGAACTGTTTATTTAATAAAAAAATTAGCTTTAATGCTAATTTTTTTTATTTTTTTTATTTTTTTTATCAATAAATGCTAATTTATTATTTTTCAATCTTTCATCATCACTTAATTTTATTGCTTCATCAACGTATTCAATTGCTTTGTCATATTCTCCAATATTATAATATGCAAGAGACAAATAATCATAAGGCAAGCTACCCCAACAAACAGGAGATGAAATATAAGAAAGGGTTCGTTCTTTAATTTTAAACATTTCAATAAATGTAACAATACTTTTTAAATAATCTTTATGGTCAAAATACAATATTGCTAGGTCATAATATGGTTCTCTTGTTGTATTGCATTCTTTTATTGCTCTTAAAAGATATTCTTCTGCTTTTTCAAAATTTTCTTGAAATTTATAACATATTCCTATAAATCTTAAACTTGCACATCTTTCTTCACTCCAAACTGCCGTTGGCAAAGATAAGTGGTATTTTAATGTTTCAATTGCTTTATTATATTGCCTATTAAACATATACTCTCTGCCTAAATAATGTGCATTCCTATCATCTTGTGGACATTCTTTTAATGAAAGCTCCAATAAGGGAAGATAACTACTTCTTGATTTCGTTGAATCTGCTTTATGATTTAATTGAATTTCAGGTATGGTTAATGTATCATATTTGCAGTTATCAATTTGTTTTAAAATTTCGTGTACGGGATGGTGCCAAACAAATGCTTTATTTTTGTGAATTTTATCAGCCATAAAAACATATCCTTCGCTTCCATCAGGATTAAAATTCCAAGTGTAACGATATCTAACTCTTCCTGTGTTTTCTGTCCAAGCATTTTTTAATTTTTCAATCCAGCCATTTTCAAAGAATTCATCTATATCAAGACAAACGCAAATTTCAGCATCATCAGGAATTAACTTTAAACTATCATTACGAGCTTTATCAAATCTAAAATTTTTATACTTTTTTTGCTTTGTAATTATACCTAATTCTTTAAAATGTTCAAAACTCCCATCTGTGCTTCCAGTGTCTAAAACGCAAACATAGTCTGCTTCTTTTACACTTTGGTACCATCTGTCTATAAATTTCATTTCATTTTTTGCAATTGTATATACACATATTTTTTTATTCATATGATATAATTATGAATTTTTTTTAAATTATGTTAAATGTTTACAAAAATTATTTTTTATTATATAATTGCCAAAAGGATTATTATGAAAGCAATTACATTTAATTCAATTAAAAATTTTAAAGCATATGATTATAAATCTTCTTTAAGAATAATAAAAAATTTTAATGACAAAATTTTTGCAGATAATAGTAAACATTTAATACTTGTTGCTGGACCTAATGGGAGTGGAAAGACAACTTTAATTGCTAATATGTACAAATCTGGAAATTTGCAATTAAATTATTTAAATGCAGATTTGTTTGCTATCAGCAAATTTAATAGTATTGAAGATGAGTTGAAAAAGAATATTAGTTCTATGTATTATACTATGGATTTAGTGAATGAGTATATTAAAAACGGTAAAAGTTTTTGTTACGAAACTGTTATGTCGCATCCTAGTAAAATTGATTTGATTAAAAAGGCTAAAGAAAATGGCTATAAAATTACTAGTATTTTTGTATATACTCAAAATCCAGAAATAAATATTCAAAGGGTTAAATTAAGAGTTATGCAGGGTGGTCACGATGTTAGTCCGGAAAAAATAAAGTCTAGATATTATAGAAGTTTAGAACTTTCAAAACAACTTGAAAGTGTTTCAGATGTTATTTTACGATATGATAATTCAAAAAATTGTTTAATTGTTGAAGATGAAAATCAAAAAAAAAGATAGCTCCCTTTTTGAGCTATCTTTTTTGGTGCGGGCGACGGGACTTGAACCCATACGGTTTCCCACTTGCCCCTTAAACAAGCGCGTCTGCCATTCCGCCACGCCCGCAAACTGCTTTTATAATATACTATATTATTCTTTTGTTGTCAATAAAATTTATTAATTTTAATCAAAGATTTGTTTTATTTGTTATTATATGATAAAATACAAATATTTAAAGGAGAATTTTATGCAAGAATTAGAAATTAAAAATTTTATACCACAAATTGAAGCAAGACTTTTAAAATTAAATTATGATGTGTTGCCAATTTCTGTTGGAACAACTGTAAATTTAACTGTGCAAGATGAAGTTGTTATAACAAAAGTTGAAAAAAACAGTATTACATTTGAGTGTTCAAGACATTTAATTATGGAACCAAAATCTATTTTTGAAGCCAATGCAACTTGTTTTGTAAAGAGGACTGTTGATCCATCTTTAAGTGAAACAATAGATTTAACAACTTGTGAAAATCTGAATGAATTTATACAACATAATCTAGCAAATTTGGTAAACACAGCATATGCAAATATGAGTCACTTATTTTCAAGTGTTACTTCAAGTTTTGGCGGAGCTCCATTTATTACTCCTCCAATTCCAACTCCAAACACAAAAATAATTAGAAAGGTTTAAAAATGAGAGCTTTATGAAAGGAAAATTAAATATAGGACTTTTTATTGATACTTTTTTTCCTATGGTTGATGGTGTAATTATGGTTGTAGATAATTATGCTAGACGATTAAGTAAACATTGTAATGTTACAGTGTTTGCTCCAACAGGAAGAAAACCTTTTGATGATTCAACTTTGCCATATAAGGTTGTAAGATGTAACAAGAGACTAAAACTATCTTTTTTAGATTATGACCTACCACTTCCTTCAAGAGACAAAGAATTTAAAAAGATTTTAAAAGAAAGTAAACTTGATCTTGTTCACATACATTCTCCATTTTCAATTGGTAAAGCTGGAGTTGTATACGCAAAAGAAAATAACATTCCACTAATAGCAACTATGCATAGTCAGTTTGAACAAGATTTTAAAAGGGCAACACATTCCAATGTCTTAACAAAGATGATGCTAAAAAAAATAATGAAAGTGTTTAATGCTTGTGATGAGTGTTGGGCAGTGAATGATGAAGTTGCAAGAGTTTTTTTAAGATATGGTGCTAAAACATTGCCTAAAACACAAAACAATGGCACAGATTTATTCCCTTATGAAAATGATGCTGAAATTGAAAAATTAAAACAAAACTACAATATTAATAAAGAAGAAAAAGTTTTTCTTTTTATAGGAAGACTAACTAAGCTAAAAAATATTTTTTTTATTTTAGATTCTTTAAAACTTTTAAAAGAGCAAAATTTTAAATTTAAAATGCTATATGTGGGGACGGG
>CALVZZ010000010.1 GCA_944372715.1 uncultured Clostridia bacterium
CTGGGCTTTGCGTGTTTAATTTTGAAGCTCGCAAGTCCAGTGTTTAACTATGTGTCTATTTTTTCGTTGGCTATCAGTTCAGCTTGTTTTGGTTGCTTTCAAATTTTTAAATATTTGGATTTAAAAAAGCAAATTGAAAATGACTATCCGTTATTTTTAGCTGAATTATATGCAAACGGAATTGTAACAAAATTCCAGGTAGAGAGTGTGGACAAGGCCTTTTTTAAACAACACAAAAGAAAGTATTTGACATTAATTCTGGCAAATATAGGACTTGTTATGTTAGGATTTTCTTTGATGATAACTCTTCTTTATGTCTTTTTTGCCAAAGTTTAACAAAATATTATTTGAAAAGTGCGAGTTTGTATGTTATACTCTCGCAAGAAAAGGAGAAAATTATGTATACAGCAGAAAAAATTGAAGGTGATAAATTCAAAATTAAAATTTCTTTAACAGCAGATGAATGGGATTCTTATGTTAATGAAGCTTATGAACAAAATAAAGGTAAGTTTAGTGTTCAAGGATTTAGAAAGGGTAAAGTTCCTAAAAAAGTTATAGAACAAAACTATGGTGCAGATATCTTTTTTGATGATGCTCTTCAACTTGCTTTTTCAAAAGAATATGGCGATATGCTTAATAAAGAATTGCAAATTCAACCTGTTGACCATCCAGATGTAAAACTTGAAAAATTTGATTCTGATGGTTTGGTTTTAGATGTTACTGTTCAATCTATTCCAGAAGTGAAATTAGGAAATTACAAAGGGCTTGAAATAACTAAGGCAAAGGGAGAAGTTAAGGAAGAACAAGTTCAACAAGAAATTGATCAAGCTCGTGAAAGAAATGCAAGGTTTGTTGAAGTTCAAAGAGAAGCAAAACTTGGGGATTTTGTTACAATAGATTTTTCAGGAAGTGTTGATGGGGTCAAATTTCCAGGTGGAGAGGCAAAAGATTATCGTTTAGAATTGGGTTCTAAAAGTTTTATTGAAGGCTTTGAAGACCAAATTGTTGGTATGAAAATCGGCGAATCAAAAGTTATTAATGTAAAATTTCCAGACGATTATCACGCTGAAAATCTTAAAGGAAAACCTGCTGATTTTGAAATCAAATTAAACAAAATTGAAGAAAAACAACTTCCTGAACTTAATGATGAGTTTGCATCTAATGTAAGCGAATTTGAAACATTAAAAGAATACGAAGACGATATTAAAAAACATTTAGAAGAAAGTTTACAAGAAAGGCTTGAAAGAGAAACGGAAAACAATATAATTAGGGAAATCGTAAAAAATGCAGATGTTATAATTCCTGATTGTATGGTTGAAAGTCAACTTGATGCATATATGAAAGATATGGAAACAAGACTTTCTTATCAAGGCTTTAAACTAGATGATTACTGCTCTTATATGAACACAACAGTTGAAAACATTAGAAAGGAAAATCGCGAACACGCAGTTGAAACTGTTAAAACAAGACTTGTTATTGAAAAAATCATCGAAGTAGAAAACTTGAAAGTTACTGAAAGTGAACTTGATGAAAAATTAAGCGAAGTTGCAAAAAAATATAAAAAATCTTTGGAAGATTATAAAAAATCTTTGAGTGAAAAACAATTGATATATTTTGAAAATGATATATTGATGGACAAATTGGTTAAATTCTTAAAAGAAAATAATAATTTAGTTTAGAGGTGGTTTATGTTAGTACCTATGGTCGTTGACCAAACAGCAAACGGAGAAAGATCTTATGATATTTATTCTCGTTTGCTTGAAGATAGAATTATATTTTTAACAGGCGAAATTAATGATGCAATGGCAAATATTATCGTTGCTCAGATGATATATCTTGAAGGTAAAAATCCTGATAAGGACATATACTTATATATAAATAGTCCTGGTGGAAGTGTAAGTGCTGGTATGGCTATTTATGACACTATGAATTATTTAAAATGTGATGTGTCAACAATATGCATCGGGCTTGCTGCATCAATGGGCGCTTTCCTTTTAAGCAGTGGAGCAAAGGGTAAGAGATTTGTCCTACCAAACAGCGAAGTTATGATTCACCAACCTCTTGGTGGAGCACAAGGTCAAGCAAGTGATATTGCTATTCAAGCTAAACATATTCAACACATAAAGGAAAAAATTAATTTAATTTTAAGTGAAAACACAGGTCAACCTTTAGAAAAAATTGAAAGAGATACTGACAGAGATAATTATATGACAGCAGAAGATGCTAAGGAATACGGCTTAGTTGATAAAATCTTTGTTAAACGCTCAAACGAAAATAAATAATTAAAGAGGTGAACTTTGAAAAGTAATGATAACTTATTTTGTTCTTTTTGTGGAAAATCTCAAAAACAAGCAAAAAGATTAATAGCAAGTCCAGATGGTGAAAGCTATATTTGTGATGAATGTGTTGAAGTTTGTAAAGATATAATTAAACAAGATAAGGTTACCACAGTTGAAACAAGCATTGATCTTCCAACTCCACAAGAAATAAAAGAGCAACTTGATGAATACACCATTGGTCAAGATGACGCAAAAAGAGTTTTATCAGTTGCTGTTTATAACCACTATAAAAGAATTAATTATAATATCGTTGCAAAAAGAAGTAAGGACTCTTCAACAGATACAAGTATAGAGTTAGAAAAAAGTAATATTTTAATGGTAGGACCAACAGGTTGTGGCAAAACTCTTCTAGCTAAAACTTTGGCAAAAATTTTAAAGGTTCCTTTTGCTTCTGCTGATGCAACAACTCTTACAGAAGCGGGGTATGTTGGAGACGATGTTGAAAATATTCTTTTAAAACTTATACAAAATGCAGATTATGATATTGCAAAAGCACAGCGTGGAATTATATATGTTGATGAAATTGATAAAATTGCAAGAAAAACTCAAAATGTTTCAATAACTCGTGATGTTTCTGGGGAAGGTGTACAGCAAGCGCTTTTAAAAATTATTGAAAGTACAACTGCAAGTGTTCCACCACAAGGTGGAAGAAAACATCCACATCAGGAAATGATTCAAATTGATACAACAAATATTTTATTTATATGTGGTGGGGCTTTTGTAGGACTTGATAAAATTATTGAATCAAGGCTGAACAATACAAGTTTGGGATTTAATGCTACCATTAACACAACAGTAGAAAAGAGTCAAATCAACTTTGTAAAACACTTACAGCCACAAGATTTAATAAAATTTGGTTTAATTCCAGAGTTTGTAGGAAGATTACCTGTGGTTGTTGGTTTGCACGATTTAACAGAGAATGCGCTTATTAGAATTTTAACAGAACCTAAAAATGCTATTTTAAAACAATATAAAAAGATGTTTGATATAGACAAGGTAGAGTTGGAATTTGAACCAGAAGCAATTAGGTCAGTTGCTCATAAGGCAATGGAGTTAAAGACTGGTGCAAGGGGATTAAGAACCATTTTGGAAGATGGAATGCTTGAACTTATGTATGAAATTCCAAGTCGTAAAGATGTTGCAAAAGTTATAATTCCTAAGGATTATTTTACAGAGTCAGACATTCAACCTATTATTGTAAATAGGGAAGAAAACAAAAAGAATAATGAAGATGCAGTTTAAAACAGGATTTTATCCTGTTTTTTTTACACCATATTTAATGGTGTTATTTTTTTGTCATAATTCATTCTGGGATTAAATATATTAACAATGAAAGAATAATGTATTCGACAATACAATTTCTTTTCTGACAAATTAAATCTATATTAGCATTTGTTATTTTTGCATAAGCTTTTATAGTTAAAAGTGAGGATTTAATGCACTTTTTATGTGTAAAACTAAAATCTATCAAATTTGTATGTCTAATGGCTTTGGTTGCTATATTGCTTGCTGTTAGCATTAATGGTGTTGCTTCTGCACAAGTGTTTTTTGGATATTCTACTAAAAGAGTTCCAATATATTCTGTAGAAACGGAAAGTAAACAGGTTGCAATAAGCTTTGATGCAGCGTGGGGAGCTGACAAAACGGCTAAAATTGTTGAAACATTACAAGAATATAATGTTGGTGCTACATTCTTTTTAGTCGGATTTTGGGTTGATAAAAATCCTGATATGGTAAAACTTATTGATGAAGCAGGGTTTGAAATTGGAAACCATTCAAGCACACATCCAGATTTAACAACTGTAAACAATGAAAAATTAGAATCAGAACTAAATGGTTGTAACACACTTATTAAAAACATAACAGGTAAAGATGTTAAACTTTTCAGGGCTCCTTATGGTGCGTACAATAATAATGTATTGGACACAGCAACAAAACTTGGTATGCAAACAATACAATGGGATGTTGATTCCTTAGATTGGAAGGGTATATCAGCAGATCAAATAACAATGAGAATTCTTAACAATGTTAAAAATGGTTCGATTATTTTATGTCATAATAATTCTGACCATATTTTGGATGCTTTACCTATGATTTTAGATAGGTTACAAAAGCAAGGTTATGAAATAACATCAATTGGAGATTTGGTTTATAAAGACAATTACAATATTGATAGAAATGGAATCCAAAAACAAAATGTATAAAAGGAGAAAATTATATGAATTATGAACTAATGAATAATAATAAAGTACAATTATCTGGAATAGTAAAGGAAAAACCTGTTTTCAGTCACGAAACATTTGGAGAATCATTTTATGAAGTAAAGCTATCAGTTCCAAGATTGTCTGAACACATTGATTTGTTGCCTGTAACTGTATCAGAAAAAATGTTAAACTATTTTGAAGTAGGCAAAAAAGTATCTATAAAAGGGCAATTAAGAAGTTATAATAAACTTGAAGAAGAAAAAAGCAAACTTATTTTAAGTGTATTTGTAAGAGAAATACTAGAAGAAGGGGAACAAGAAAATCCTAATATAATTGAAATTAGTGGATTTGTATGTAAACCACCAATTTTTAGAACAACTCCATTTAAAAGAGAAATTTGTGATGTTTTAATAGCTGTAAATAGGGCTTATAACAAGTCTGATTATTTACCTTGCATTGCTTGGGGAAGAAATGCAAGATTTATAAAAGATGCACAAATAGGCTCTAAAATTGAAATAGTTGGGAGAATACAGAGTAGGGAATATCAAAAGAAGTTAGATGATGGGAGAATAGAAACAAGAACAGCTTATGAAATTTCTGTTAATCACGTAAATGTATTTTCAGAAAGCAACATTGAAATTATTGGATAGTTAAAATTTTTAGGTATTGAAATTTTCTATTATATTTGATAAAATTGTATTATGAAATATAAAAAAGAAGTTTGTGAAGTATATGGTGAGCGTATGCGCCATAAAAGCAAAAAAAAATTTAGAGATTTTATTTACACAGTTGCGAAAGATTTAGACTATGAATACAAAATTGAGAGTGGGATTTTAGCAAAAAATATAGTGATTGGAAATCCAGAAACTGCTGAATATATTATTAGAGCACATTACGACACACCTCCAAGACTTCCAAAATTTTTTGGTAAACATATGCTTTTTCATAGTTTAATATCATTACCACTTATGTTTTTAGGCTTTAATTTTTTGCTTTCACAAATTTTTCTTTTTTTTAATTTGCCAATGAAATTTATCAATGTTGTTTTTCCACTAATTAATTACTTAATTTGTGGTGGGCTTGTTGGTTATGCTTTGGGACTATTAGGTAACGCAAATAAAAAAAATTACAATGATAATTCAAGTGGAATTTTAGGCCTTTTAAATTTAATGGAGAAATATAAATCTGATGAATTAAAAAACAAAATATGTTTTGTTTTAACTGACAATGAAGAAAAGGGACTTTTAGGTGCATTGTATTATTCTAGAAAACATAAAAAAGCATTAAAAGCTCAAACTATCATAAATCTTGATTGCATAGGTAATGGTGACCAATTTAACTTGTATTATTGTGGGAAAAATGAACCTGAAATTCTTAAAGGCATAAAAGAGTCAAAACAAGAAAAATATAAGTTTAAATCTATTAAAAGTGGAATGCTTAGTATGAGTGATCATATTGCTTTTAGAAAATATAATCACGTATGTTTGCTTTCAGTTGAACAGAAAAATAACAAATCACTATATAGTCAAATACATTCAATTAATGATAATAATATAAATGAGAATAATATTGACTTTGTAGTTTCAACATTAAACGATGTAATGCAAAAAGAAAATAAATTTTATAAGAAAAAAAAGATTGCTTTAATTAACAAAACTGAAAAAGTTGAAGAGTTGTGTATAAACAAATAAAAAAGCACTTTACTTTTGTAAAGTGCTTTTTGTTATTTACCTTGTTTAATCTTTTTAATTTCTTTAATCAAAAATTCAGGTGAGTTTGCATTTTCTATTTCTGCTTTGATATTGTCTACTTTGTTTAAAAGTTTAGTATGTTTATTTGCATAAAGTTTAAATGCCTTTTCGTCTTCCTTAGTTATATTTTTTCCGTGTTCTTTTCTTTGATTTGCAATTCTTTCTTTATTTTCAATTTCAAGTGTTTGTATTTCTTCTTCTATTTCTTTTAAATTTTGTTTTAATTCTTTAATATAGGCATTTCTTCTGTCTTCTGCTTCTTTCTTGATTGCATCTCTATAAAGAGTTTGTTCACGGTCATAATTGCCTTTTTTCTTGGAATCAGGTTTTTTAATTTTAACTTTTTTCATTGCGTATGCAACAAGTGCTAAAATTAATGCAATAGCAAATAAAATTGAAGGAATTAAATACCAAATCATAACCTGATTATTGGATGGTGTATCTGTTGTGTCATCTTCCGTTGTATCATCTTCTGTTTCAGTTTCAACAAACAATGCTGTATTTATAGGATTTTGTTTTTGTGTGTTGTATATTTCTTCTGTGATTGTTTCATACATAAAGCTATCAAAAACAGCAGAGCCTGTATTACTTATCGAATCAGAAGATATCGCAAATTTTACATTTACATCAAGATCTTTTAAGGCTTTAACATAAATTGTATATTGTGTATAAACATTATTTGTAATTTCATCAATTATTGCACCATCAATGCCCTCTAAGGAAAATTTTGCACCATATTCATTATCGCCATTATTTTCTGGCAATGTTGTTTTTACATATACAGTGAATTTGTAGTAAGAGTCTTTTGTGAGGGAAATTGCATCATTTGCTTTCATTGAATAAGTTGCAATACCGTTTGTTTTTAAATACATAACATTTTTTATTATGCTTGAATTTTGTTCGTTAGGTGTAACACTAAGCAAGTTGTTTTCTGAATCTACAATACCACCAAATGCAACAGGATCGCCAGATGATTGATTAGAACCATTTTCTAGTGTGCCGGTGTAGGTGAGTGGAGTATAAACTCCATATTCTTCTGTGCTAGATTTTAAATTAAAACCAGCATTAGTAAAATCAACAATATTTGAATTATATATTAATGCTTCATATTCATCATCAGTAAAATTTGTTGTGTTTAATTCAAAGTTATCAAAATATGCAATTCCGGAAATAGTATTTTCTTGTGTTCCAAGCTCTAACTTTATTTTTAAATTTTTTGATGCTTGACTTGTTCTAAAAATAATTTCAAATGTTGACCAATTTTTGTCTGCAACATTATTTGAATTAATTCCTAATTTTTCATAAAGAACTGTATTATCATCAGCTAGGACATAAACATTTAAAATGTTTTCGTCATCAATATCATCAGAAATTGTTTTATAATTAAATGTTAGTTTGTAATAACTGTTGGCAGAAACTGTGTAACTTGGACTGATTAAAGATTGATAACTTTCTCCTTTGTTCCACATCATTAAAATGTTGTTAGTGTCAGTTGTTGGTATTGTAACACCTTGATATTTAGGATTTTCTGGGTTTGCTCTTCCACCCAAATATTCATCTTTGATTTGGTCGTATAATTTATTATAAGTGTTTATTATTCCCCAAACAGAAGAATTTTCTTGCTCAGTTTCTACAGTCCAATTTGATGCGTGTATAGGATATTCTAAAATTGCAGATTGATTATCTAATTGATTAAATGCTCCATTAGTGAAAGATAGTTCTGATTCAAAAGATGTCAATTCAAATTTTGAATTATATGTTGAAGATGAAGCATTATTGTAATCTTCTGCACTTATTGTTTCAATTCTGATTGTATCAAAAACAACTGTACCTTTTGTCAAATCGTCACTTTGACCTAACCATAATTCTAAGTTGAATGAAGTTGGATAAAGTGAATTTCCATAAATATAGAAGGAATAAGTGGTGTAATTGTTTTTGAATTCGTCTGTTTCGTTTGAAGTTATAACAATTTCTTTTTCAATTGGTGTGTACTCAGTGTATGGATTTTCACTATCATAAAATTCGTTAACATCGTTATTTTCTTTTAAGATTATATAAGCACTTCCTGTAAGATTGTTAACTTTTGCATTTACTGATATTTTGTAAATTGCGTGCATTGGCATATCTATTTTAGGTGACTTATAACCAAAAAATCCTGAATTTTCAGTTGATAACATCAAAGCATAATTATTATTTGCAGTATTGTCTGAGCCAAGCTCAAAGTCTTGATTAACATTAAAAACATCAGCAATTGCATTTTCAGGGAACTCATTGTTTGTTATTTCCCAATTAGTGAGAGTTCCTTTTTCAAAATCAAGATTTGCATTTTCATATGTTAATTCTGAATTTACATTATCAACATAATTAATATTGATAACTGCTTCTGAATAAACATAAGTGCTTGATTCTGTACTTAAACTTGCATTTTTTAAATTAGTTTGATAGTTAGATTGTGTATGTCTTTCAATTGTAATATTATCAAAGAAAACTGCACCTGAAGAGGTTGTGTTTTCTTTTTTACCCAACCAAAGCTCTAAATTTACTGTTTCTTCATTTGTTCCTGTGGAAAGGAAAATTTCGTACTCTGTCCACTCCGTTGCTTCATAACTTTCAAAACTTACATTTTGAATCTCTTCATCTAGACCTGTTAAATATATAGATGCTTTTGCGTTATTTATTGTTTTTGAAAGTATGCTAAAAGTATAGAAAGAATATGGTTCTAGTTCAATGCTTTGACTTCTTTTATAACCTTGAACAGCTGGAAGCTCTGAACCTGTTGAAGAAGTTCTAGCATTTATCATTAAAACTTTATCATCATAATTTACATTCATCTTTTCTGGATTTTCATCTGCATACAAAAAATATGATGAGTAATTGGATTTAAATTTACTATCATTAACATTTATAATACCACTTTTAACAGTACTTGTGGTTTTAATTAAACTCCAACCTGTTGGATTAGAATCTAATGTGGATGAGTTTGGAGATGAGTTAAAATCTCCGTTTGTTAATTCAATATTTTCAAAAGTTGTTTTGCTTATAGCTTGTGCAATTCCGTAATTTGGAAACATAAATGCAAATGTTAATAGCATTAAGCAAAATGTAATAATAAAATTTTTAGTTTTGTTCATTTTTCACCTGCAATTAAAATTTAACTTGATTAGTATATAACAAATAATGCTTAAAATCAAATATTTTTTCAAAAATAAACAATAATATTTTTGTGAAAATTAAAAGTAAGGGTATATATTGGCTGATATTAATCATTACAAGTATGATAATTGGCATTATAAATGGTTTTTTTGGTGGTGGAGGTGGAATGGTCACCGTTCCGTTATTGGAGGAAATTTTACACATTGACAATAAAAAATCTCACGCAACAGCAATGATTGTAATTTTTCCATTAAGTGTAATTAGCTCTGTTATATATGCGTTAAACACAAACATTCTCTTTATTGATGTATTGTATACGGGAATAGGAGTTTTAGTTGGAGGAATATTTGGAGCTTTTCTTTTGAAAAAGTTAAATGGGAAAACTATAAGAATTTTATTTATATTAGTTATGATAACGGCAGGAATAAAAATTTTGATATAGTGGGGGTGGAAATTGGTTGCTTTGTTAATTTTGTTTGGTTTTTTATCTGGAATATTAGGTGGAATGGGAATGGGTGGTGGAACAGTTCTCATACCATTATTGACTATATTTTTAAATTTTAGTCAAAAAACAGCACAGGCAATCAACTTGTTTTCTTTTTTGTTTATGGCAATATTTGCTTTATTGATACATTTTAAAAATGGTCTTGTTGAATTTAAAAAAGCAATTCCTGTTATACTTATAAGTTTACCATTCAGTTTTGCAGGTTCTTATCTTGCAACTTATATTGATGAAAAAATATTAAAAATTTGTTTTGGTATTTTTTTATTAGTTATTTCCTTAATTGAGATTGCAAAACTATTCAAAAAAAATAAAATAAATAATTAGTTTACAAATCTCTGATTGTGTGTTATCATTAGGTGTTTATAAGGAGAAAAGTATGCCAGTAGATAAAAACAAATGCATTGGTTGTGGCTCTTGCGTGGGTATTTGCCCTGTTGGAGCAATAAGTTTTGGAGAAGATGGAAAAGCTGAAATTGACGAGTCTAAATGTATTAGATGTGGCTCTTGTGAAGCAACTTGTCCAGTTAGTGCAATAAAGATTAATTATTAAGGGTGTGAAAATTTGGAAAAAATAGGTTTAGTTTATATAAGTGAAAGTGTTCACAGGATGGTTCTTTTAGAGTTGGAAGGAACATATTTTAATGTTTTTGAAGATTTGTCAGAGAACATAAAGCTTAATGAAGATATTTTATCTAGTGGAATGATAAAATCAAATAAAGCAAAAGATAGCTTAAATGTTCTTAAAATGTTCAGAAAAATTTGTGATAATAATGAAATTACAAAAATCACAGCTATTGCTTCAAGTTTTATTCTATCATCAAAGAACCAAAAGAGTTATTTTGAAGAAATTTATAATAACACAGGATTTAACTTTTTAATTATGCAACCAGAAGATGAAGCAAAAATGATATATTCTGGTGTTATCAATTCAATTGATGTTCCAAAAGGACTCATTATTAATGTTGGACAAAATGAAACTAATTTAATTTCTTACAATAGAAGAAATATAATTTTTTCACTTTCTCTTCCATTTGGGTCTCAAAATTTAGGCTGTCTTGTAAATGTTGAACCAACATCAAAAGAATCTGTATCAAAAATTTTAGAATATGTAAAAAAAGAATTGAGTAAGAAAGATGCATTGTCTAGTTTAGAGCCTGAAACAGCTTTTGTTGGCGCAGGGGAATTGTTTGCAACATTGGGTAAGCTTGCAAGAAAAAGCACACATTACTCACTTGATATAGAAAATAATTATATTTTGGAATCTTCTGTGTTTGAAAAAGTTTTTGGAGTTGTAAAAGAATTAGGTTTAGACAAAACAAAAAAATTGAAGGGAATATCAGAAGATAGTGTTGACTCTTTACTTTGTGGATTTTGTATAGTGAAAGCAGTTATTGATTGTTTAAACATCGAACAATTAACAATTTCAGGCGATAGTTTGCGTGAAGGATTAATTTATAGTTATATTGCTGTTGAAGCAAATGATAAACCTTTTAGTGATATGTTAGGTTATAGCTTGGAAAACATTAGGACATTTAAAGACATAAAACATTCCAATTCTGCTCACGTGTACAACTTGGCAATTATATTGTTTAAGCAGTTAAAAGTTATACACAAACTTCCAAGAGTTTATGTTAAAGCACTAAGAATTGCAGCATCAATGTATGATTGTGGAAAAAGAATATGTTTTGATAATCACGAAAAATATAGTTTTAATGTTATACTTAATTCGGCTTTAAATGGCGTTTCTCATAAAGATGTTTTGCTTGCTGGTTTTACTTGCGTTTGCCAAAATCCAGACAACTTAAATCTTTCAGATTGGATAAAATATAAAGATATTTTAACAGAAGAAGATATAGAAGCAGTTAAAAAGATGGGTGTTATAATAAAGCTTGCAGACCTGCTTGATAAATCAAAAAGAGGAAATGTAACAGATATTTGTTGTGATATATTAGGTGATTCTGTAATCTTAAAAACTGTGGTAAAGAGTAATGCCGATTTTGAAATTATGGAAGGAATGAAACTTGGTCCCACATTTAAAAAAGTTTTTAAAAAGTATTTAGAAATAATTTAGGAGGATTTATGAAAAATAAACTTTTTCTTTTAAGTTTTGTGTTTTTATTTAGCATAATTTCTCTTGCAGGTTGTTCTCTTACTTTTGATTTTGGTGGTGGAAAAACAATAACTAACACAGAACCATTGGTAATTGAAACAGGAGCAACTCCATCAGATATTATAAATGAGTATTTAGATGCGACAGTGACAATTTTTAATGTTGACAAATCTGGAAATTCTATAAGTTTTGGTAGTGGAATTGCTGTACATTCTGGTGGATATATAGCAACTAATTATCACGTAGTTAGTTATGTTATTAGTTCTCCAAGTGTATATTCGTTAAAGGTTTATTTAAATAATGGTGAAGTTGGTTATGATGCCGACATTTTGTGGTATAACCAACAATTAGACCTTGCAATTATCAGATGTGACTATTATGATATACCATTTGTAAAAATGGCTGATAGATGGATAGACTCAAACAATAAGCTTAGTGTTTTAGAACAAGTAATAACTTTGGGTACACCAATTGATTTTAGTTTACAAAATACTGCTTCTTTGGGTTATATAAGTAGTGTTGAACATAGATATGCTACAAATAGTGGAAATGTGTATGAAGATTTAATTCAGCACTCAGCTCCAATAAGCAATGGAAACAGTGGTGGTCCATTGTTTGATATGCAGGGCAATTTGATAGGATTAAACACTTTGGGAGTTTCAGATAGTAATGGGAATGATGCAAACAGCTTATTTTTTGCTGTTCCAATTTATCCTATAATGCTTGTAATTGACAAAGTGGTAGATGGAAATTATCAAACTTCTAGTTTTGGAATATCTGGATATGATAGTATTGAAGCAAAGCAAGGTGGAATAAATACATTTACTGATAGTGGTGTTAAAGTTATGAGTGTTGATTCTTCATCTTGTTCATACAACAAATTGCAAGTTGGGGATGTTATAAAATCTGTAAAATGTTCAGACGGAAAAATTTTTGAAATAGAAAATAGAAATGATTTAATTTACGCAAAATTATATTCTAATGTTGGCGAAACAGTAGAAGTTTCTTTTACAAGAAATGGTTCAACTAGCTCAGTAAAAATTGTTTTAGATTAGGAGGAAAAATGAAAACCATCTTAGCAATTGATATGGGAAATTCTTATATATCAATTTTTAAAAAAAATTGTGGTATCGTTTTAAAAGAACCAAATTTAATTGCTGTAAGTGGCTCAAATTCTAATTATAAAATTATAGCATTTGGAAATGATGCAAAGAAATTGCAAGGTAAAACTGCTGAAAATGTTGTTATTTTTACTCCAATTTCTGAAGGCGAAGTGAAAAGTAAAGAATATCTTAGTGCAATTTTAAAACATTTTTTAGAAAAGTTAAACATTTCAAAATTTAGTACAATTAAAGCAGTTGTAACAATTCCTTGTGGTATAACAAATGAAGCTAAGGAAGCGTATAAAAAAGCTTGTTTTATGGCAGGGATTGATGAAGTTAATTTATTGCCATCTGTAATTGCTGGGGCAATTGGTTCAGGAAAAAATATAAAAGGCGAAGAAACTACTTTTGTAGTATCCTTTGGTGGTGGCGTTACAGATGTGGCTGTTATAAACTTAAATTCAATTTTAAAAGGTGGAACGCTTGCAGTTGGTGGGAGAGCTCTTGATGTTGCAATTGCAAGTAGTATTGCGGAAAAAAATAAAATTTTAGTTGGTGTAGCATCTGCTGAAAAAATTAAAGAAGAGATTGGTAGCTTATTTGAAAATGATACTTTGAATATAGAGATTTCAGGCAATAATTTATCTTCAAAAATGCCAGAAAATGTTATTGTTTTTTCAAAGGATATAAGAAATAAAATTACGGATTATATTGATAATTGTTTGAAATTGATAGAAACCACTTTAAATCTATGTCCACCTGAAATATCTTCCGATATTTCACAAAATGGAATTATTCTTATAGGTGGTGGAGCAAAAATTGTAGGCTTGTGTGAATACATATCAAAGTAAATAA
>CALVZZ010000011.1 GCA_944372715.1 uncultured Clostridia bacterium
TTTTTCTTCCTTTACTTTACTTTTACCTATCTTAACTTTTCTAGCCGATAATGCTATAAAGCTATAAAGAATAGAAATTAAAGCAAAAATAATACAACCAGCAGATAAAGTTGCAATAAAAGGTGTAGACATACTTAAAAAGTTTATTGCAAAAACTACAATTGCACTTGCAAGAGCAATTGTGACGGCGTGTTTACCTTCTGCAAATTTCATACTTTCGAATAATTGTTCGTAAATGTATTTTAAAGTTTGTTTCACAATTTTATTATGTTTTCAAAAACTTTTTTAATTCAAAATTTCTTCAATTTTAATATTTGCAGGATAATATTCCAAATATTTTTCTATGCTGTTTTCTGTAATCATTTTAATTTGTCCATTTTTCATTTTTACATAAACAATATTAAATTTTTTTGCATTAAAAAATTTAAAAATTTTATATAATTGAACATTTCCATTTACCATTAATTGCTTCACTTCATAAATATTATTTGTTTTATTACTAAAAGTAAATATAGAATAATTGCCAGAATATTTATTATTAATTGTACCAAAAAAAATGAAAATAGCCATTAATGCATAAGAAATATTAATTTCATTTTTTAAATTAATAAAAAATAAAATTAAAAATAATATAGAAAAAATATAATTAAATACATAAGAAAAACATAATGCTTTTTTTCTTTTTATCTTTTCACTTAATATCGCAACCAATATTCTTCCACCATCTAATGGGTAACAAGGTAGTAAGTTAATTAATCCTGTTATAATATTACAAAATACGAATGTTTGAGTAAAACAATATGTTTCAGGAAAAATCCACCACAAACCTAAACAAAGTATTACAATAATAAAATTAATTACAGGTCCAGCAATTGCTACCATAATTTCATCTTTTGGTGAAAAAAATTTTTGATTTATATCCAACATTGCTCCAAAGGGCAACAAGTATATTTTATTTAATTTATAACCCAAAACTTGTGCAACTTTTGCGTGTGCCAACTCGTGAATTATAACAACTAGTATGTATATTAAAAATATTTTAAGTAATCCTAAACATATAAAGAAGATACCAAGCAAAATAAACATTGGATGCAATCTAAAAAATTTTTTCATACACTATACTATGCAAAAGTTTTTTAAAATATAAAAAACAAGATTTAAAAATCTTGTTTTTAACCAACAGAAAATAAATGTTTTGCTTTAAATGCTTTTTTATCGTATGTGTAACCTTGAATCATTCCATCTTGGGAAATTTTTATTGCTACACCATATCTAGCAAGTGTTTTTGTTGCTGCCAACCTTCCACCTGCCTTACTTCCAGCTTCAATCTTTATAATTGCACCACAGGCAATTATGGTACCATCATAATCTATAATTGTAGCACCATCCATTCCCACCAACTCTTCTCTAAGTTTTCTGTTAAGCTCGTGAAATTTTTTATTTCCAATAATTTTTAAAATTGTTGCAGACTTGACACAATTAGGATTTTTTATAAAATTTTCAAAATCATTTTGCACAACAATGTCATAATCTGGATTATCTAAATTATATAATTTCACAGCCTCATCTTTTTCCATTTCTCTTTTTATTTCATAATGCCTTTCGCTTAAAATATCAAAAGCATTTATATGTGAAAGAGCTTGTTCCGTATTGTCTTTATTTAAGTAAACAATACAACCTCCAGCTCCTGAAAATGATACATCTAATGCAGTATAATATATTGACCTTCTAATGTCTTTCATTGTATGTGATGTACGATTAGACAAAAGTTGAATGATTTCTTCGTGAGAATAGCTATTCCATACTCCTCTTCTTTTAGCAAACAACAATTCTCGATTTTTAAAAATCAACATATCTCCCGTTTCCAAAAGAGCAATTCCTATTCTTTTTTCATTACACAATCTAGCAAAATTAATAAAATCATACGGACATAGTGTTGGTGCAAATCTTATTCTTTCCATAATAAGATGACCTAAAACATAACCATCTTTATCAAATTCTAAACAACTTAGTCTTCCATCAGATAAAAGAGCTGAAAAATCACCTTGGAAAACATTTCCATATTTCAGATTGTCCATCTTGTTTTGAATGCTTTGACTTTCATTTAAAATTATTCCAAATGATGTTCTTTTACCTTCATAAGTTCTATCAACCCACAATCCAAGTTGATTTATTAACCCTAAAAGTGTTTCACTTGATGTTTCACTAAGAGAATCGCAAATTGCTTTTTCAATTGCTGTATTTTGCATTCTGTTTAAATATGTTGGTTCTTTTATATTAAATTCAGCAACTTTTACAAGTTCCAAAATTATACTTTTTATCAATGATACTTCAAAACTTTTAAATGGTTGATTTCTTTTAACAATCAAACGATATTCATCTGACTTGTTTGGTTTAAGCAAAATTGTCCCACCCAACCCTAATGCAACTTCAGAATCACGAGAACCAGACTCCTCTTCACCAACAATTTTTGAACCTGTAAAAAGTGGTAAAACAATGCCTGTAATCATTTCAACAAATTGTTCTTTTTCCATAGGCAAATCTCACTTTTAATTTTTTTTAAACTCTTTATAGTTAATATAACTTAAATAATTTTAAAATTCAAATAATTTTAATAAAAATTTTATATATTATTACTTTTTTCTAACTCTTCTTTAATAATTGAAATAGCTTTTGTTTCTAATCTTGAAATATAAGAACGAGAAATATCTAGTTTTACAGCTACTTCTCTTTGTGTTAGTGCTGGCTTACCACCAATTCCGTATCTCAACTTTATTATTTCACCCTCTCGTTTGGGTAATTTTTCATCTATTATTTTATTTATTTTTTCCGTTATAATGTTATTTTCAACAATATTATAAACCTCATCATCAAGTCCAGGCAAAACATCTAACAGTTCGATTTCGTTTCCATCTTTATCTCGTCCTAAACTTTCTTGAATTGATATAACTTTTTTATGCTTTTTATTCATTCGGATTAACATTAGTATTTCATTTTCTATACATCTTGCAGCATATGTAGAAAGTTGAGTTCCTTTCCCATATTCAAAATTATTTATTGCTTTAATAAGTCCAATTGAACCAACAGAAATTAAGTCATCAGCTTCACCTGCCCCTGAATATTTTTTAACTATATGAGCAACAAGTCGTAAATTATGATTAATTAAAATTTCCTTAGCTTTCTTGTCTCCTTGTTTAAATTTTTCAAAATATTCTTTTTCTTCTTCTAATGTTAAAGGTTTTGGGAAACCTGATGCGTTATTCACGAAAGAAGAAAAAAACATTATTTTATTCATAAAGAGCATAAAATTTTCAAATATCAATTTTGCCTCCTAAAAAAACATAGCTTTAATGCTATGCTTATTTATATGCCCTTTTTTGTCGATTTTTGCTTGTACAAAAAAAATTAATAAAAAAAGTTTAGCAAAATGCTAAACTTTTAATTTTTTGTTACTCCATCCTCTCTGTCTTTTATATACTTTGCGTAAAAGCTCGTTGCGCTTTCTTTAAATAGCAATGCCAATTCATCAATTGTTTGAATTGTTGCAATTTCTGTTGGCTTAATTCTACCTTCATTGTATTTACCAGCTTTTGTATCTGCTTGAAGAATTTTTATTGGGAAAACATCATTTCCGTATTCTTCTGATTTAGCAAGTTCCAAAGCTTCGGACAATAGCAAAATCTTTCCATATTCTAAACATTCTTGATTAGGACAAGAAACAGATGTTTTGTTAAGTCCATTAAACCTAAATTCAACAAGCTTTGTAGCTTTATTTTTTGGTTCTTTATAATGCTCTTGTATGTATTCAGAAAACTTATGCATAAATCTTTGGTCGTGGTTATTCATTGATGTTCTATGATCCACATATTCTTCACCACTTGGAAGATTTATTATTCTTTCATAAAAAGACCTGTTTGTTTGTTCTTTTGGATATTTTGATGATATTTGTGAAGCCTGCCTTTTGTACAACTCTGCTTTCCTAGCATACTTTGAAGATTTTCTAGAATTAGAAATCTCAGATTTTAATTCATAATAATCTGATAATGCCTGATTAAGTGCTATCTTCCTTAAATCTTTTCTTCTTGTAGGATTTTTTGTTGTTATTTCTTCTATGCTATATCTTCTGTTATATACAAATCTCTTTTTCTTAACAGCTTTTAATATATGTTTTGCAAGTTTTAACTTAAATTTCTTTGAATTCAATTTATTTTGAATTTTTAACATACCTTTTTCACTACTCAAAGATAAGGATTTTGCTTTTTCAAATTTTTCGATAGTTTTGATATCTCTTTTTTGAGCACTACTTATACCTTTATTTCTTATGAGTTTGCGTCTTGTTATTTCTTCTGTAACAACAATTCCACCAATTGTGGCATAAACAATTAAATTAAGTATTGCAACTATTGTTAACATATTACCTCCAAACTTTACTTATAATATATCACAAAATGAAAATTTGTCAATACCCATTATTTATGTTTAGCTTCTTTTTTAGACTTCTTCTCAGCCTTGCTAGATGAAACATTTTCACCTTCAAAAACAATCTTGTTTTTGCCATCTTTCCAAAGTTTTTCAAGATTGTATTTTTCCCTCAAAGCATCTACAAAAATTTCTACTAAAATATCTTCAAAATCTAAAACAACCCACTGTCCTTTAGTTAGTCCATCTTTATGATTTAAGGAAACATTTAGATTTTTCATATAATCTATAAATTTTATAGAAATTTCCTTCACTGCTTCTTCTTCGTTTAAAGAAGATATTATCAAATACTTAATATCCTTACTTTTTTTGCTAATATCTAAAACTTCTATGTCTTGTGCTCCTAAATTTAACAAAGCTTCATACATCTTTTGTACTTTTTCTAAAACTTCCAAAATACACCTCTAATTTATATTAACATTTATATTTTTTTTCGTCAACAGAATAAACATATTATTAAGTGGTAATAATCACTCTATGAAAACTATATATAAAGCAATAAGTAAAGTTTTTAGATTATTTATTATTTTTTTGATATCTCTAATCTGGTGTAGATATTTTATATCAGATTTTACAATATCAATTACAGCAACAATTATTGCAACATTTTTAATTGATGCAATAATTTCACTTGTATTTTATTCAAAAAATAAAAAATTAAATTTAAAAAATAGTGAAATATGCAAAGCTGAAAATTATTGTAACAAATTTATTTTTTCTGAAAAAAGCTATTCTATTAATTTTTTTTATAATCTATTTTTAAAAAAATACAAAACAACTAAAACAACTAAATTTGTTATCATTGAAAAAAATAATATAAAAAATATAATATACCCAATTTTTAAACTTGAAGATTTATGTTATGAAGATGTAATAACTGCATACAATTCAGTTAAAAAATATAAACCCCAAAAACTTATTATATGCGTAAATAAAGCAAATACAAATGTTGTTAATATCGCCAATATGCTAGAAATTAAAACAATTATTTTAGACAAATTCCAAACCTACCAAAGCATCTTTAAACAGTTTGAAACATATCCAGAAGAATACGCAATAAAAACTGAAAAAACAACATTGAAAACACTTTTGGAATATAGCTTAAACAAAAAAAGAACTAAGGGCTATTTATTAGCTTCCATAATTCTTCTTTTTTCAGGTATGATTGTTAAATATAATTTGTACTACCTAATAGTAAGTTCTCTTTTACTGCTTTTAGCTTTATTTTCATTTATTAATCCAAAGTACAATAAAAAGATAAAAGAAAACATATTTGACTAGTCAAAATATTCAAATGTTATATCTTTAATATGAACTAAATCTCCTTCTTTCAATCCCCGTTCTTTCAATTTATCTATTATTCCATCATCCTTTAATCTTCTTTGAAAATAAGCAAAACTTAATTCATCAGATAAAACAACTCCTCTGATTAAATTTTCTATTAACCCACCAGAAACATTAAAACTGCCGTCATCAGACCTTGTTATTACAAGACTTGTTTTATCTCGTTTATCAAACTCATATTCCTCAATATCAATAGGGTCAGAATTGGGAATATCTTTTAATTTTTCCCAAATGGCACCTTTTAGCTCATTCAGTCCAGAATTGGTTATTGATGAAATTGTGATAATTTCACTAGTTATCCCTTTTTCATTACAACATTTTTTAAAATTTTCATATTTCTTTTCAAGTTCTTGTTTGGTAAGCAAATCACACTTACTTAAAACAATAATTTGTGGTAAATTATATAATTTTTCACTATATTTTTTTAATTCATTATTGATTTTCATCAAATCATCAAATGCATTTCTCCCCTCACTTTCCGAAATGTCAATAATGTGCAAAATTAATCTAACTCTTTCAGTATGCTTTAAAAATTCGTGTCCAAGCCCAACACCTTGACTTGCACCCTCAATAAGTCCTGGAATATCAGCAACAACAAAAGTGTTGTCATAATAGTTCACAACTCCCAAATTTGGTGAAAGTGTTGTAAATGCATAATTTGCAATTTTGGGTTTTGCATTTGAAATTACGGACAATAATGTTGATTTCCCAACATTTGGATAACCAATAAGCCCCACATCAGCAATTGTTTTTAATTCTAAAACAACTTTTCTAAAATTACACTTTTCACCATCCTGAGAAAAATGTGGTGCCTGACGAGTTGGTGTTGCATAAAAAGCATTACCCTTTCCACCTTTCCCACCTTTTAAAGCAACAAATGTTTGATTATTATCTCTTAAATCGGCAATAACTTTATTACTTTCTGCGTCATAAATAACAGTTCCTGCTGGGACATCAATTACAACATCTTTTCCATCCTTTCCCGTCTTGTTTGTCTTTCCACCATTTTCTCCATTTTCGGCAACAAACTTTTTTTTGAATGTAAAAGAATATAGCGTATTCATTCCACTATTAGCTTTAAAAATAATGTTTCCACCTTTTCCACCGTCTCCACCATCTGGTCCACCATTTGCCGTTAAAGCACTTCTATAAAAAGAAACAGCTCCCTTTCCACCGTCTCCTGCTTTTATTGTTATTGTTACTTTATCTAAAAACATATTTATTTCCTTTTTTTATAATATTTACAAATTTCATATAATTCACAATTTTCACACAGGGGGTTAATTGCCTTGCAGTAATATCTACCAAACAAAACAAGTTGATGATGCACAGAAGACCATTTATCTTTGGGCACCAACTTTTCAAGTTTTGCTTCACAATCAAGTGGATTTTTGCTTATAATTCCAAGCCTGTTTGAAACTCTAAAAACGTGAGTATCCACAGCTATTGCATCTCCTCCAAAACCAACAGCATAAACAACATTCGCAGTCTTTTTTCCAACACCTGCCAAACTCATCAATTCATCAATATTATTGGGGACTTGTCCGTTAAATTTTTCAACAATATCCTTACTAGCAGAAATAATGTTTTTTGCCTTATTATGATAAAACCCACAAGATTTAATTTCATTTTCCAAATCTTGTGTTTTTACACAAGCAAAATCATTTGGAGTTTTTAACTTTTTAAAAAGTTTTTCTGTTACTTGATTAACTCTTTTATCAGTACACTGAGCAGATAAAATCACTGCTATAAGAAGCTCAAATACATTGTTGAATTTAAGCTCACATTTAGGATTTGGAAACAATTTATCTAAATAATTCAGTACTTTTTCCATATGTTTTATTTTAACACACAGCAAGGAATAATTCAATTATTTTTAAAACAGTTGGCAATTATATGAAGTACATCTTCTTTTCCAGCTCCATTTTCACTTACAGCAATAACATCTGCAATTCCAAGAGATAAATACTTTGCAATTTCATTTCTAAAATTATAAATTTTACTTTTTGCAACTTTATCACACTTTGTTGCTATAACTTTATGTGGGATATTGTGATAAAATAAAAATTTATGCATCAAAACATCCAACTCCGTTGGCTTATGCCTAATGTCAACAAGCATAAAAACCATTTTTAAATTTTGAGAAGAAAGCAAATAATTTTCTAATAAAGTACTCCAAAGTTCAGTGTGTTTTTTCCCTGTTTTTGAATAGCCATAACCGGGCAAATCTACAAAATAGAAATTATCATTAATTAAAAAATAATTGACCATTTTGGTAAGTCCCGGAGTACTAGAAGATTTAGCCAAACCTTTTTGACCAACAAGCATATTAATTAAAGAGCTTTTGCCAACATTGCTTCTACCAACAAAGCAAATTTCAGGCAAATTATTTAAAAAATCAACTTCTTTAACAGCACTTGTAAAATATTTTGCACTTTTTATAATCATATTTATATAATAACATAAATTATAAAAAAAATAAAGGACTTAAAATAAAATAAAAAAACATCAATTAATTTTTTAAATTGATGTTTTTTGTAGTCAACGCTTTTATATATAAACCTTTTAAGAAAAACAAAATATATTTTAGTTTAAATTTTTTAAAACATATTATCTGCAAAATCCTTTGCATCAAACTTTTCAAGGTCGTTTATACCTTCTCCTAGTCCAATAAAAACAACAGGTAAATTGTATTCTCTGGAAATTGTTAAAACAACTCCTCCTTTTGCCGTTCCGTCCAATTTTGTAAGAATTATTCCATCAAGCTTTACATATTCATTAAAGTTCTCTATTTGCGACAAGGCATTTTGCCCCGTTGTTGCGTCTAATACAATAAAAGTATATTTATGAGCTTGCTCATACTCTCTATCTATCACTCTATTGATTTTTCCAAGCTCTTCCATTAAATTTGTTTTTGTATGCAATCTACCAGCAGTATCTACAATTAATACATCGGTTTTTCTTGCTTTAGCACTTGTTATTCCATCATACACAACAGCAGCTGAATCTGCACCCTCCTCGTGCTTTATAACTCGTACTTTATTTCTATTCCCCCATTCAGCTAGTTGTTCCGATGCAGCAGCTCTAAAAGTGTCACCTGCAACCAAACATACATCTTTTTTTAAGCTTTTAAAATAATTTGCAAGTTTACCTATTGTTGTTGTTTTCCCAACACCATTAACACCTACGATTGTTATAATTGCAGGATACTCAATTTCCAAAGAGTTTTCATCAAAACTTAAACTTTCTTCTATTATTTCTTTTAAAAGCTTTCTAACTTCTTCTGCACTTCTTAATTTTAATTTTCTTGCACGCTCTCTTAATTCTTCACAAATTTCCATTGAAGACTCTACTCCAACATCAGATGAAATTAAAATATCTTCAAGTTCTTCATAAAACTCATCATCAAGTTCTCCGTGGCTAAATAGTGCATCTAATTTCCTTCTAAATGCTTCACGAGTTTTCCTTAAAGCTTCAGCTATTTTTTTAAACAGCCCCATTTAACTCCTCCTGACCTTTAACATTTTTTACTGCTTCACTTAATTTTACAGACACCATCTTAGAAACAACTTTTTCTTCCATAGTAACCCCATACAAACTATCAGCAAGTTCCATTGTTGGTTTTCTGTGTGTAATGACAATAAACTGTGTTTCATTAGAAAAACGCTTTAAGTATTGAGCAAACCTTTCAACATTTGCTTCATCTAATGCAGCTTCAATTTCATCAAGCAAGCAAAATGGCATTGGTTTAAGTTTCAAAATTGCAAACAATATTGCAATTGCCGTTAAAGCCTTTTCACCACCACTTAAAAGTGTTATATTTTGCAATTTCTTACCAGGTGGTTCAGCAACAATGTCGACGCCAGCTTCAAGCAAATTATCTGATTCTGTAAGTTCAAGTCTTGCATTTCCACCACCAAAAAGCTCTCTAAAAGTGGTTTTAAAGTTTTCATTAATTTTATTAAATTCCGTTTCAAATCTTGAAGCCATTTCCGTTGATAATTCAGAAATAATTTGATTCAAATCTTCTTCTGCTTTGCTTAAATCAGCTTCTTGTGTTGCCAATTCTTCATATCTTTCTAAAAGAGTTTTACTATCTTCAATTGCATTCACATTTACATAGCCAAGTTTTTGAATTTCCTTTTTAATTCTGCTTATCTCTGGCATTCCTTCTTCAATTTTAAAATCAGGTCTTTTAAATTCTAAACAAGTCTGATATGTGAGAGAATATTCTTCAAAAATTCTTTCTTGCATTTGTTCTAAATCTGAATCTACTTTGCTCAAAAGCATTTCTTGATTATATTTTTTCTCACTTATTTTTCCAATTTCATCAAGAAGAACAGTTCTTTTTTCTTCAAAAATTTTAAGTTCATTTTGTAAATTCTGTTTTTTAATTTCTATATTATCTTGTTCATTTTTTATTGCGTCGAGCTTTGCTTTTGCTTCAACTGATGTATTTGCTTCAATTTGCTGTTTAATTAAAGCTTCTGCTTGCTCTATGGTTAAATTATTTTTTTCAAGTTCCATTTGATTTTGATTTTTAGACTGTTCAGTTTCTGAAATTTGAAGATTAATTCTTGTGAGATCACTTTCTAGTGATGTTATTTCTGCCTCTATTGAAGCTATTTTAACTCTTACAGTTGTCAAATCTGAATTTAATTTTTCTCTTTCTTCTTTTAATGCATTTGCTTTATTTTTACTTTCAAGTTGGTTCTCAGTTGCAATACCTTTAAAATTTGTATCAATGTTCTTTCCAGAAAGTTCTTGTTCTAGAAAAGCAATTTGAGTTTTCAATTCATTTATTTCACTAACTATATTCTTTTTTTCTTTTTCAAGAGAACTTAAAATATCTCCCAAAGAATCCATTTTTTCTTTTTCTTTTGCTTCTTCTACTTCAACATCAGATTTTTTAATTTCAAGTTCAGAAACAAGTTTTTTAGTCTGCAAAAGTTCTTCACTTAATTGTTTGATATATTCAGTTTTTTTCAATAAATCCTGTTTACATTTTTCTATTTCTGTTCCAAGAGTACCAATTTCTCTTTCTCTGCTTATCAAATTAGAAGCTTCGCTTTTTTTAGAGCCTCCTGTCATAGAACCTGTTGGGTTTACTATGTCACCATCCAAAGTTACAATTTTAAATGAAAATCTTGTATTTTTTGCTAAGTTTACAGCTGTTTCCAAAGTATCTACAATCACAGTTGCACCAAGCAAATTTTCCACAACATTTTGAATTTGAGGACTATACGAAATAATTTCACTTGCAACACCAAAAGAACCATTAACTAAAATTGCCCTCCTATCTTCTGGACTTATTCTTCTTGGTTTCATTGATGAAATTGGAAGAAAAGTTGCTCTTCCCAAACTATTTTGTTTTAAAAAGTTAATCAAATCCTTAGCGCCATTTTCATCAAATGTTATGATATTTTGAACGGCATTACCAAGTGCAACTTCAATTGCAGTTTCAAATTTTTCTGGAACTTTAATTTGTGAAGCTAGAACACCAACCATTCTTGTTTTTAAACCAGAATTTTTTTCTGCTTCCTTTAAAAGCTTTTTAACAGCATAGGCATATCCTTCATATTCTGCCTGCATTTCAGATAATAGTCTTTTTCTATTCTCATATACTTGAATTTTTGCGTTAATATTGTGTTTTTCCTGTTCTTCATCTGAAATTTCTGAGATTAAGCTATCAACTCTAAATTTTTTGTCAGCATATTCCTTGCTGACCTCTTGTTTTGTTTTACTTAGTTTCTCAAAAGAAAGTTTACATTCCTTATAAACTTTTTCCTGATAAGAATTTCTTTCTTCCAACTGTCCTAGCTTATCTTCATCTTGTGATAAATTTTTCTTTAACAATTCACATTGAGCCTCATATCTGGAAATATCACTTTTTATATCAGAAAGCTTATCTAAGGCACTAATCATATTTTTTTGACTTTCTTCTGCTTCGCTTTCTGTTTTTGTTATTTCATCAACAATATTAAGATATTTTTGTGAAATTTCATTTTGCGATAAATTTAAAGCTTTTAAATTATTAGATAACTCTTCCTTTCTATTTGTTTTGTATTCTTTTTCAGCATTAAGTTTTGTAATGGTATTATCACAATTTAAAATTTCAAGATGAATTTTATCGTTTTGCTCGTTAATATGGTTTATTCTTTCTCTTATTAACTTTGTTTCACCAGCTTGTTTTTCAATATTAACAGTAAGAGCCAAAGCTTCTTCGTGCAATTCATTAACTTTTTTATCAAGCAGGGCAACCTGCTCCATATTGTTCGAATATTTTGAATTTAAAGAAACAAGTTCTGCCTGTCTTACAGACATTTCTTCCAATATTGCGTTTAACTTTATGTTTATTTGTTCCTTTGTTTCATTAGCATTTTCATACTGATAAAGATATGCGTTTACTTCTAAATCCTTTAATAACCCCTTTAATTCCAAAAACTTTTTTGCAACTTCTGCTTGCTTTCTTAAAGGGCCTAACTGCCTGTCAATTTCCCCAATTATGTCTCTAAGTCTTGTCAAGTTTTCCCTTGTTCTATCAAGTTTTCTTTCAGCTTCGACTTTTCTGGATTTAAATCCTGCAATTCCAGCAGCCTCTTCAAAAATTGCACGCCTATTTTCTGGTTTTGATGAAATTATTTCTTCAACCTTACCTTGTCCAATAATTGAATATCCATCTCTACCTATACCAGAATCATAAAGAATATTTATAATGTCTTTTAATCTGCAAGGATTTCTATTTAATAAATATTCACTTTCTCCTGATCTGTATAGTTTTCTTGTGATAGCAAGCTCGTCATAATCAAAGTTAAAAAATCTGTCCTGATTGTTAAAAGTTAAAGAAACTTCACAATAAGAAAGACTTTTTCTTTTTTCTGTACCATTAAAGATAACATCTTGCATTGTTGTTCCACGAAGCATCTTTGAGCTTTGTTCTCCTAAAACCCACCTTATTGCATCTGAAACATTGCTTTTACCACAACCATTTGACGCAACAATTGCAGTTACACCATCATCAAACTTAATTTCTGTTCTGTCTGCAAAGGACTTAAAACCTGCAATTTGTATCTGTTTAAAATACATAAATTTTCCCTCAATTTATTTTTGTTTTTTTAATTTTCTTAAAATCAATTCTGCGCCCTTTTGTTCTGCCTCGTGTTTAGACATTCCTTCTGCTTGCCCTATTTGTACTAAAAAAAAAAAAACTCCAACCAAAAAAATTGGTTTGTGTGGAGAGCCTTCTTGCTTTAATAATTTATAAGAAATCTTATTTTTTTTGTCAAGTGACTGATAATATTCTTGAATTTGAGATTTGTAATCTGTATCTTTTATTGTCTTATAATTTCCAAGCTTTAAAGTGTTTACAACAAATTTTTTTGCAACTTCAAAACCACCATCAAGATAAATGCTTGCAACAATAGCTTCAAAAATGTCTGCTTTAACTGATTTAGTCAATTCAGATTTATAACTTTTGCCAACTTTTACAAATTTTTCAATGTCAAGTTCGTCAAAAATTTTATGAAGATATTGTTCAGAAACAAAACTCGCCCTCAACTTAGAAAGTTTACCTTCACTTTCAGAACATTTTTTATAAAGATAATCCCCTACGACAAAATCTAATATGCTATCCCCCAAAAATTCCAACCTTTCATAATTTTCCTTTGAATATGAACTATGAGTTAAGGCTCTTTCTAAAAGTTGTGGATTTTTATATGTGTAATTTAATACATTGTTTAAATTGTTCATAAATCACCACTTATATCTAAGTTTGCGAATGCATCTGCAAATTTAGAATTTATTCCTAGTTTAGAGCATTCTATTGCTTGGTCAACGGCATAACATATAGTCTCTCTTTTTGAATTTCCGTGAGATTTTATTATAAGCTTTTTTGTTCCTAAAAATGGAGAACCTCCATATTTTTTATAATCCATTCTCGACTTTACTTTTTTGAAAGCTTTTTTTAAAAATAAAGCTCCGAACATTGAAACGGCACTAGATTTTATTGCTGTTTTAATTTCATTCATTGCAAGTTTTACAGCACCTTCAATACTTTTTAAAGCAATATTCCCTGTAAAACCATCAGTTACAACAACATCAACATCACCTGAAACAATATCTCTTGCTTCAATATTCCCGATAAAATTGATAGGCAATGTTTTCAAAATTTTGTATGTTTCCTTTGTAAGTTCGCTTCCTTTATGTTCTTCAACACCATTGCTTAACAACCCAACTCTTGGACTATCCACCCCATTAATTTCTTTATAATATATTGAACCCATAATTGCAAAGTGTGCCAGATTAATTGGTTTACATTCAGAATTAGCCCCACAATCTATAAGCAAAACATTTGTACCTTTTCTTGTTGGAAGGAATGGAGCAAGAGCAGGTCTTGACACTCCTTTAATTCTTCCAATTTTTAAGAACCCACCTGCTAAAATTGCACCCGTACTACCACAAGAAATCAATGCTTGCACATCATCTTGTTGTTTTAAAATGTTAAATGCTTCACCTAGTGAAGTACCCTCTTTCTTTATTGCTATTGTGGGTGTTTCATCATTAGAAATTACAAGTGGTGCATTATGTAATTTAATTCTTTCCATACTTAAATTAAGCTCAGAAAATTTATCTGTTAAAACTTTTTCGTCACCTGTTAAAATTATTTCCAAATCTTTATGTTTTTGTATAGATAAAACTGCACCCTTAATAATTTCATCAGGAGAATAATCTCCACCAAAGCCATCTATCACGATTTTCATAAATTTCTCCAAACAATAGAATTATATCAAATTAGACATAACCAAATCAAGTTTATTACAACTTATTTTCGTACAATTTGTCACATTTTGACAATAGCTCCATCTTTATATTCTCTTTCTATTTCCACAGTAACAAGTGTGTTTAATTCCACATTATCGCAAGGTAGATAACACTTTACAAAATTTTCTGTATGACCTACCAAATACCCATCGCTTTGACTTTCAACAAGCATAACAAATTTTTCACCTTTTATAGATGTAATATATTTGCTTTTAAATTTTTTATTATATTTTTCAAGTTTTTTAATTCTTTTCTTTACAGTTTTTAATTCAACATAACCATATTTTCCACTTGTTAAAAGTTTTTCTGCAACCGTTCCCGTTCTAATTGAAAATGGGAATATGTGCATACTTGCAAACTTAACTTTTTTTATTGTTCTGCAAGTTTCTTTAAATTCTTTTTTTGTTTCTCCTAAAAATCCTACAATCACATCTGTGGTTATTGCTGGATTTTTAAAATATTTCCTTATTCTTTTTACAGTACGCAAATACTCCTTGCTTGTGTACTTTCTGTTCATTCTTTTTAGAACACCATTACTTCCACTTTGCATTGATAAATGAAAATGTGGACAAAAATTTTTAAGAGTACAAAGTTCTTTTAAAAATTCCTCAGTCAACACTCCCTGCTCTAAACTTCCAAGCCTTATTCTAACATCAAACTTGTCAAGTTCTTTTAAAAGAGTTAATAGTCCATTTTTGCCATCTATTTTAAAATCTGATATATTTATGCCTGTCAATACAATTTCATTGATGAATGGTTTGTTTTCAGTGATTGCCCCTGAAACAAGCCCTTCAACTTCATTTAATATACTAACTATGTCCCTGCTTCTACTTCTTCCTCTCAAATATGGAATAATGCAATAGGAACAAAAATTATTGCAACCATCTTGAATTTTTACATACGCCCTGGTGTGTGACGATGTTGAAAGTCCAAAATCTTCATATGCTGTTGGCAAGGGATCAATCTCTACGCCGTCAGTCATTAATTTTTCTATAAGTTTCATCTTGTTTGCAACACCAGAAACAAAGTTGACATTTTTTAATGCTGAAAACTGAGAATCATCTTTTTCACTTGCACAACCACAAACCAACACTTTCGCATTAGGATTTAATGCATAAAACTTTGATATAGACTGTCTTGACTTTCTTTCAGCTTCATTTGTTACGGCACAAGAATTTAATATATAAACATCAGCAATTCCTAGTTCCGTAGTAACATCGTGCCCTAACCTTCTTAAACATTCTGCTAGTGCATCGCTTTCATATTGATTAACTTTACAACCTAATGTGTGTATACAAATTTTCATATTCTTTCCTTAGTTTTTTGTTAAATAATCTATTACAGAAACAGCATAGATGGGAGCAGTTTCACATCTCAATATTCTCTTACCCAAAGACACTATTTTAGCTCCTGCCTCTAAAATCAGTTTACTTTCTTCTTCTGAAAATCCACCTTCCGAACCTACAATTAATGCAATGTTTTTATGGTTTTTAACATCATCAAAATTACCACCATATGCTTGTTCGTATGCAAAATACGAAATGTCATAATCTTTTAAGGACTTTAACATTTCCTTAAATGATACACAATCTAAAACTTTTAATGGAATCGTTCTTCCACACTGTTTGCAAGCTTCAATTGCAATTTTTTTGTACCTATCTTGTTTATTTTTTGGTTTTGCAATTGTAAAAGAACTTTCAAAAGGTATAATTTTACTAACTCCAAGCTCAGACAATTTTTGTATTAAAAATTCCATCTTATCCCCCTTTGGAATTCCAACAAAAACTGTAACATTTAAACTTGAATCCTTATCACTATTTTTTATTTCTAGAACCTTTGCATTTGCATAGTTATTTTCAATTTTGTCCACTTCACATAAATATTCTTTTCCATCTCCACAAAAACAAGTAATTTTATCACCTATTTTTCCACGCAAAACCTTTTTAAAATGTTCAAATTCATCACCTTTTAAAATGACATTATCTAAAATGCTTTCAATAAAAAATCTTCTCATAAGAGCATTTTACAACAATTAAAAATAAATTACAAGAAAAAATAAAATATACACAGTTATATTTACAATAATTAATCACGCAAAAAAGCACAATTCCATAAAATGTTTTATGGGAGTAATTTATGAACGATGTACTTAAAGTAAGCAATGTAAACTATATATATCACACTCTTCAAAACGAAATAGAAGCAATAAAAGATATTTCTTTTACCATAAATAAAGGAGAATTTGTTGCAATAGTTGGACCAAGTGGCTGTGGCAAAACAACAATTTTATCCTTGATAGCTGGTCTTTTAAAACCAACAAAAGGAAGCATAACACTAGACGGGAAAAATGTAGACACATCTAAAATTGGATATATGTTTCAAAAAGATCACTTGTTTGAATGGCGAACCATTTGGCAAAATGTTATTTTGGGTCTTGAAATCAAAAAAGAACAAAAAAACACTGAAAAAACAAATAATGTTAAATCTCTTTTAGAAAAATATGGGTTGAAAGATTTTATAAAAAACAAACCTAGGGAGCTTTCAGGTGGAATGCGTCAAAGAGTTGCACTTATCAGGACTCTTGCAACAGATCCAAAAATACTTTTGCTTGACGAACCATTTTCAGCACTTGATTATCAGACAAGATTGAATGTTTGTGATGATGTTTACAAAATTATTAAAAACGAAAATAAAACAGCACTTCTTGTTACACACGATATATCTGAAGCAATAAGTCTTGCTGATAAAGTTATAATTTTATCATCAAGACCTTCTTATGTAAAAAAAATTATAAATATAAATCTAAATTCATACGGACTTCCATTCAAAAGACGTGAAGCACCAGAATTTAGAGAACTTTTTGATGAAATTTGGAGGGAAATACAATATGAAAAAAAGGAAGAAGGAAGTAAAAATTGACTTCTCAATTTCTCACAAACAATATTTAAAAAAAATAAAAAAAGATAAGATTATCATCTTAACTTCACAGATATTATTATTACTTGCAATAATTGGACTATGGGAATTATTCACTTCGGTTGGTGTTTTAGATCCTTTCTTTTTTAGCTCCCCTTCTAGAATAGTTAAAACATTAGGTGAATTTATTTCTAGTGGAGAACTGTTAACGCACATTGGAATAACACTTTATGAAACACTTTTAGGTTTTGTTATTGCAACATTTTTAGGAACAATTTTAGCTATTTTACTTTGGTGGAGTGAAAAACTCAGAAAAATTTTAGATCCTTATATTGTCGTTTTAAATGCCTTACCCAAAATTGCACTTGGACCTATGATAGTAATTTGGTTTGGAATTGGAACAACATCTATTGTGGTAATGTGCATTATGATTTGTTTAATAATTACCACAATTTCTATGCTAAATTCATTTTTGGCTTGCGACAAAGACAAAATACAATTAATGAAATCTTTAGGAGCAAATAAGTTTCAAATTTTGTTTAAACTAATTCTTCCAAATGCAATAGGAGATTTTATTTCAGTGTTAAAAATCAATGTCGGAATGAGTTGGGTTGGAACAATAATGGGAGAATATCTTTCAAGTAAAGCTGGACTTGGATATTTAATTGTATATGGTGGTCAAGTGTTCAAACTAGATTTGGTAATGACTGCCACTTTAATTCTTTGTCTGCTTGCTGGGGGAATGTACTTTATTGTTGCAAGAATTGAAGCTAGATTTAAGAGATGATTTATAGGCAAAAGCCAAACGCAAAATTACCGATATCCCTATTACACCTATAATTGGATAAATGTAATCTACAATTTGTTTAAAACCAAGCAAACTTAAAATTTCAACACATATAATTGTAAAAGCAATATTATGTCTTTTTAATGGTAAAGACATACAAGAAGTATACAAACCTGAAAAAAGAGTTGTTAAAATTGCAAGCAAAACCATAATCAAGAAAAACACATTAAACAATTCACCCATTCTGTAAGAAAGAGCAACAAAAGGCATTGATGCGTCAATTACAGCACTACCATTCTTTATTAAACACACAATGCTTATAAAAATTACAAAGCAAATTATAAAAGAGGATAAAAAACTTATTGTTTTTATCCTTTTTTCATCTAAACCTTTTCCTGCTTTTATAATTATATAATAAGAAAGCAGTAAATTCCCCATTGCATACAAAATTATTGAAATTGGAAGTTCATAAGCTTTGCTGGAAGCAGGAATAAAAATAATATCCGTAACAGGATTAAAAGTAGCAAAAACACATAATGTTAAAATTGATAAAATTAAAATTGGAACTAAAATAAAATTTAATTTAACTAATCCACTAAACCCAAACTTTAAAACAACAAAACAAATAATTGGCAAAATTATATAAAATACAACACTTGGAATGCTAGTAAAATTATATGATAAAATCTCTATAACACCTGAAAACATTGCAGAAGTAAAAATAATAAATGTTGCAGAGATTAAAATATTCATAAAAATAGAATTTTTTGTAAAAGAATTAAGTTGCTTTATACTCTCAAATTTTTTATCTTTTCCAATTGAAAGCAACATTTTAAAAACATAATAAAAAATAATAAACAATATGGGTAAAAAAAATAAACTATAAACACCAAATTTTGCAAAAAAAGAAGAAATTTCTCTTCCACTTGCAAAACCTGCACCTACAATTGTTCCGACAATCAAAAAAACAGATGGTAAAACTTTTCTCATAATGTAATTTATGGTTAATATAATTTTCTTAGAACTTATAAAAAATAAAATAAAAAAAGAACCCACTTGGGTTCTATTTTTCATAATTTTATTAAAATTGATTAACTTCTGGAAGTGGTTTTTTAGGTTCATCTTCAACATCTGCAACAATACATTCAGTTGTTAAGAGTACGCTTGCAACACTGCCAGCATTTTCCAAAGCACTTCTTGTTACCTTTGTTGGGTCAATGATACCATTTTCCACCATATCTACATACTTGTTGTTTAAGGCATCAAATCCAAAGTTTGCATCGTCTATATGCTCATAAATCTTATTTACAACAACTCCCCCATCAACACCAGAATTTTTTGCAATTTGTCTGATTGGCTCTTCTATTGCCCTAAGAACAATGCTTGCACCTGTTTTCTCATCTCCACTCAATTTTTCAATATATTTTGAAAGTTTTCCTGATGTTTTTAATAAAGCAACTCCTCCACCTGGAACAACACCTTCTGCGCTTGCGGCTTTTGTTGCAGCTAATGCATCTTCAATTCTAAGTTTTTTCTCTTGCATTTCAACTTCTGTTGCAGCTCCAACTTTTATTACAGCAACCCCACCAGAAAGTTTTGCTAAACGCTCTTGTAACTTTTCTTTATCGTAATCACTTGTTACAGTTTCAAGTTGAGTTTTAATGGACTTAATTCTTTCATTAATATCAGACTTTTCTCCATTTCCATCTACAATTGTAGTATTATCTTTATCAACTTTTACAAACTTAGCATTGCCTAGCATTGACATATCAATTTGTTTTAAATCTAGGCCTAATTCTTCTGAAATAACTTTTCCACCTGTTACAATTGCAATATCTTCTAACATTGCTTTTCTTTTATCCCCAAAGGCAGGAGCTTTAACTGCAACACAGGTAAAAGTTCCTCTTAATTTATTTAAAACTAATGTCGCCAATGCTTCACCTTCAATATCATCAGCAATTATTAGCAACTTTCCACCAATTTTTACAATTTGTTCCAAAATTGGAAGAATATCTTGAATTGCAGAAATCTTTTTATCAGTGATAAGTATGTAAGGATTTTCAAGTTCAGCAACCATTTTTTCCATATTAGTGCTCATATATGGAGAAAGATATCCTCTGTCAAACTGCAAGCCTTCCACAACATTGAGTTCTGTTTTCATTGTTTTAGCTTCTTCAACGGTGATTACGCCATCAGTTCCAACCTTTTCCATTGCTTTTGAAATTAATTCCCCAATTTCTTCATCACCAGCAGATATGCTTGCAACTTGTGCAATTTCTTTTGAAGTGCAAACTTGTTTTGATATATGTTTTAACTCATCAACAACAACTTGAATAGCTTTTTGAATCCCCTTTTTTAAAATTATTGGATTAGCACCTGCTGTAAAATTCTTTAAACCCTCCCTAATTATTGCCTGTGCAAGAACGCACGCAGTTGTTGTACCATCTCCTGCAACATCATTTGTTTTAACACTAACTTCTTTGATAAGTTGTGCCCCCATATTTTCAAATGGATCTTTTAAATCAATTTCCCTTGCAATTGTAACACCATCATTTGTAATTAATGGAGTTCCAAACTTTTTATCTAAAACAACATTTCTACCCTTTGGTCCTAGTGTTATTTTTACTGTATCAGCTAACACATTTACACCTTTTTCAAGTAACTTTCTAGCATCTTCACCATATTTAATTTTTTTACTCATTTTTCACCTTTTAAACCTTTTATTCAATAACGGCAAGAACATCAGATTGTCTTATAACAATCAATTCTTCTCCTTCAAATTTTAGTTCAGTTCCAGCATATTTGGAATATAAAATTTTATCATTTGGTTTTACAAGCATTTTAACTTCTTTACCATCTACTATTCCACCTTCACCAACACTTATTACTGTTGCAAGTTGACTTTTTTCCTGAGCAACAGCAGGAAGCATTATTCCTCCATCGGTTTTAGATTCAGTTTTTAATGGTTTTATTACAATACGATCAAAAAGTGGTCTTAATTTCATAAACTCCTCCTTTTTAAGAATACTTTTTGCTCCTTTTTCATAGCAATATAATTGATAGCACAAAAAGGAGGAAAATAGCAAGCGAGTATGACAAAAATTAAAAAAAAGACAAAATCAGGCAGATTGTTTGCTCTTATTGTCAGCATTATTTGTTTTGCATTATGTATTTCCCTTGCCGACCTTTTTTCCACTGCAATTATGGCTGGAAATTTTAGTGGAATATTTTCATCTTCATCTAAAATTACATCTTACAATATTTATGCAATATCCACTAGTCAAAGTTCCATTTTAGTTTCAGCTGAAGAAAGTGCGAGTTCAATTAAAAGTCAAAATGGAGCTGGATACATATACAATGAAAATTCTGTTTACTATGTTCTTGCAAGTGCATATGAAAAAGAAAACGATGCCGAACTTGTAAAATCAAATCTAGAAGAATCTGGACTATCACCCTTTATAATCACAATAAGTATCCCAGAAATTTCTATAACAAGTAATTTAACATCAATTGAAAAGAATGCATTAATTTCTGCAATAAACATTTTTAAAATTGCATATCAAGAACTATATGACATTTCTGTTAGTTTGGATACAAGTTTAAAAAATGAAACAGAATGCAAATTAAGTTTAAATGATTTATCTTCTAAAATTAACAAAATTAAAACTTCATTTGAAGCTTCTTTCAATTCCAAACTTACAAATGATATTTTAAACATAAAACTAAAACTTGAAAGTTTAAACAATCTTATTACACAACTTATTGAATATACATCAACAAATAGCATATCATTTTCATCAAAAATTAAATACAATTACATTGAATGTTTAATTCTAAATAAAAATTTGTGCAACGATATTAAAAATCAAATTTAGATTTTTCATATATAAATTTAACTCTATTTGCCACCCCTAAGGAATTATCAAAAAGTTCAATATTTTCACCTAAAATTAATTTCAAATTATTCTTTAAATATAAGTAGTGTGTACACCCAAGTACCACTGCTTTAATATTTTTATATTTTTTTTTACAAAAATACCTATATAAAATTGGATTAATTATATCTAAATTGTCAATATTATCATCAATTATTTTTGGTAAATTTTTTATTTGTATTTTTTTTATATTTTTATAATATTTATTTGTATTTTTTGTTGCAAACAACAATATTTCATTTTTTTTATATTTTTTTAAAGCAGGTTTTATTGCAGGTTCAGTACCTATAAAATAAATATCTTTATATTTTTCTCGTAAATGTTTTATTGCAACTGTTGTTAAAGTATTGCAAGCTAAAACAATAATTTTGGGATTATATAAATTTATTATATTTTTGACCAATAAATCAGCAATTTTTAATAGTTTTCTTTTAGACTTATTCCCATAAGGAGAGTTTTGACTATCAGCCACATATATAAAATTTATATCGGGTAAAATTTTTTTACATTCATTTAGAATGTTTAATCCCCCCAAACCACTATCAACAACAACTATATTTTTCATAACAAATATATATGAAATTACACAAATTTTAGTTATATTTATCTTTACATATTAATAAATATTCTTGAAATCTAAATAAAATGGTATTATAATGTTTTGTATGAAGATGAACAAGTTTGAATTATTAAAATTAGCAGAGCTTCAAGATAGTGAAGCTTTTTACGAACAAGATTTTGAAGAGAACAAGGATACTTATGCTGATTTTTATGATGATGTGAAACAACCTAGCAAATATATAAAGGAAGATTGGTAAATGAACTGTGAACAATGCCCAAGGAAATGTAAAATAGATAGAGAAAGAAAAAAAGGATACTGTGGAGAAAAAAACACTTTAAAAATTGCAAATTTTAGCTTGCATCAATGGGAAGAACCCTGTATATCATATAAAAAAGGTAGTGGTGCAATTTTTTTTAGTGGTTGCAGTTTAAAATGTGTTTATTGTCAAAATTATGAAATTAGCTCCCTTGATATAGGACAAGAAATATCAGTGGAACAGCTTGCAGAAATATTTAAAAAATTAGATAAAACTGCTGATAATATAAACTTAGTAAATCCAACTCACTTTTCATCATTAATTATTGAGGCATTAAAAATTTACAAACCCAAAGCACCTATTGTATACAATACTCACGGATATGAACTTGAAAATGAGATTGTTAAACTTTCAAATTATGTAGATATTTTTTTAACAGATTTAAAATATTTTAATTCTGAAATATCCTTAAAATATTCAAAAGTTGAAAATTATTTTGACATTGCAAAAGTTGCAATAAATAAAATGATAGAATTAAAACCAAACATATTCAAAAACGGCAAACTTTTACAAGGAGTAATAATTAGGCATTTAGTTCTTCCTTCTCTTGTAGAAGATAGTAAAAAGATTTTAAATTTTTTAGCAAATCACCATAAAAATGCCATTATTTCTATTATGGCTCAATATACACCTTTGGGGAATGCTAAAAATTATCCCGAAATAAATAGGACATTGTATGAAGAAGAATATAATGAAATTATAGACTATGCTATAAATTTAGGCTTAGATGGATATATGCAAGAATTATCTTCTGCAAACGATTGCTTCATTCCAAAATTTTCAAATAAAGTGATATAAAAAAATCGCAAAAATGCGATTTTTTTATTAACTAACCTAAACAAATATCAAGTGTCATCATTAACAAAAAGCCAACAATAAATGCTATGCTCCCAAGCATTATACTTCCATCTGCCTGACTGTCTGGAATAAGCTCTTTAATTGTCACATAAACCATAGCTCCAGCTGAAAATGCTAAAAGATATGGTAACAACCCAACAATATAACCTATCATAACAACAGTTAGCAATGCGCCAATGGGTTCTACAATTCCTGAAACAGCACCAAACATAAACGACTTAAACCTTCCCATACCAGATTGTCTTAAAGGTAATGATATTGCAGCACCTTCAGGAATGTTTTGAACTGCCATACCAATAGCCAAAGTAAAAGCAACTGTGATACTAGAGTTTTGTAAACAAGCAAGAGCCAATGCTAAACCAACAGCCATACCTTCTGGAATGTTGTGAAGAGTAACAGCAACAAACAAAACACCAGAACGCTTAAAAGTAATTTTTTTCTTTCTTTCATAGTAATCTATAATTTTCTCAACAATGAAAATAAAAAAACAACCTAAAATAAAGCCAACTAAAATTGGTAAAATTGGTGTAACACCACTTTCTTCTGCCATCTCACAAGCTGGAATTATTAGTGACCAAATTGAAGCTGCAATCATTATTCCAGAAGAAAAACCCAAACACAATTTTAAAAAAGTTGGTCTTATACCTTTAATAAAAAACACCACACAAGAACCTAGCACAGTTGCAAAAAATGTAATTGAAGTTCCTATTAACACATATAAATAAACATTCATAGACCGACCTCAATATCAGACTATGAATGTTTTTGTTATTTGGTTAAATTATTTTTAAATCTTTATTGTTTATGCCAACAAGCATACAATGT
>CALVZZ010000012.1 GCA_944372715.1 uncultured Clostridia bacterium
TAAATGTTGTAGTTAACGCACCAGCTGCCAAGGAGCCGTGTACTGCACCAGCAACACCAGCTTCAGATTGCATTTCTCTGACAAGTAATGGTTTTCCTAAAAAATTTAATTTACCACCATCACTCCATTCATCACAAAGTTCTGCCATAACAGAAGATGGAGTAATTGGATAAATTTCAGCAACTTCACTTAAAAAGTATGCAATTTTTGCAGCTGCTGTATTTCCATCAATATTTATTGTTTTCATCATTTTACCTCTTAGAGAATTATAAACACTTTATTATGCTTAGTCAAATAAAAAATATAAAAAGCGTCCCGACATTGGACGCTTGTGCGAGAAAGTCTTTTGACTGTTCGCAATTTTAATTTATGTAAATTTTTAAATATTATTCATTTTTGATTAAATATTATTTTTTATAAATTTTGCCAAGTCCTTAGGCAAATAATTTAATTTTTTTAGAACATCTTTTCCCTTACCACTATAACCAAATGTTTCTATGCCAAAAAATTTACCTCCGAATACTTTAAGCCATTTGTAATCAGATGAAGCTTCAACACAAAATCTATTTTCTATTTCACTCTTTAAAATGGACTTTTTATATTTTTCTGGTTGGTTTTGGAAAATTTCAATACTTGGCACACTGACAATAGTAATTGGTATATTTTCTTTATTTAAAATTTCCTTTGCTTTTAATGCCAAATGCACTTCACTTCCACTTGCAAAAATAATAGTTTTGGAATTCTCATCCTCGCACAATATATAAGCTCCACAAGTTGCACCATCAAAACTACTTTCAATTGATGGTAAAACTTGTTTTGCAATAACAATTGCACAAGGCTTTCTATTTTCATAGGAAACATTAAAAACAGCAGTTAGCTCATTTTGGTCTGCCGGTCTGTAAACAGTAAAGTTTGGAATGGCACGAAGTTGTGCTAATTGTTCAATTGGCTGATGTGTTGGTCCGTCCTCTCCAACTATTACACTATCGTGTGTGAAAATGTATTGAACAGGGAGATTCATAAGAGCACTCATTCTAATTGAAGGAATTTCATAATTTGAAAATGCTAAAAATGTTGAACAAAACACCATTGCACCTGCATAGAGAGCTATACCATTTGAAATTGCACCACTTGCGTGTTCCCTTACTCCATAATGTATATTTCTTCCACGATAATTTTCTGAAGAAAAATCTCCACCATCATCAATAAAAGCAAGTGTAGAAGCTGAAACATCAGCAGTTCCACCAATGTATGAATTTACATTTTTTGCAATTTGATTTAAAACAATATGTCCAGATTCTCTCATACTTAAATTATCTGTTAATTTACCTTTACAAAGCTTTTGTAAATTCAATTTTGGACGATTAAAGAAATCAAAGAATTGTTGACATAAATCTGGATGAGTATTTTTATATAAAACAACTTGTTTTTCCCATTTATAGTATTCAACCTTAGCTCTTCTATGTGCTCTTAAACAGTATTCTTTAACATCTTCATCAATTTTAAAATCACCTTCAATTTCCAAATTATTTTTTAATTTAGAAATTTCTTCCGAAGAAAGTGGCTTACCGTGAATTTTGTTTGAACCTTCATAAATGCTACCATAACCAATATGAGTTTTAAAAATTATAATTGTTGGCTTACTTTTGCTTCTTTTTGCTCTTGCTATTGCCTTTGTTATACAGGAATAGTTGTTTCCATTATAAACTGTAATTACATTCCATCCCATTGCTTTAAATTTGCGTTTGCAATTTTCTGAATTTGAAATGCTTAATTTACCATCAATTGTTATTTCATTACAATCATAAAGTACAATTAGTTTGTTTAATTTTAAATTACCAGCAAGACTTATAGCTTCCTGTGCCACTCCCTCCATTAAACAACCATCACCAACAAAACAATAGGTAAAATTATCTATGATATTAAACTTCTGGACATTGAATCTTTCTGCCAAACTTTTTTGAGCAATTGCCAAACCAACTGCGTTAGCAACTCCTTGACCTAATGGTCCTGTACTTACCTCTACTCCATCAGTACTTCCAACTTCTGGATGCCCAGGAGTTTTTGAGCCAATTTGCCTAAAATTTTTCAAGTCGTCTATACTTACATCAAAACCAAACATATGCAAATATGCATAATACAATGCGCTTGCGTGCCCTGCAGATAAAACTAACCTATCTCTGTTTATGTATTTATTAGAGTAAAAATTATAATGATCTTTAAAAAGTGCATACAAAATAGGAGCAGAACCCAGTGCTACTCCGGTATGTCCAGAACCAGCTCTATTAATCATTTCTGACGCAAGAACTCTTGCTGTGTTTATGCACTTTTGATTTATTTTCATCTATTTTCTCCTTTCAAAGAATTAATAATTTTATTATATACATTTTCAACATTATTTTCCACATTTTCAATAATTGCATTACAATGACTTTTTATAAGTTCAATTCTATCTGGCATAACAATTTTGTCAACATCTTCAAGCTTTTGGGGAACAATAAAAATTTTGTAACAACCGTTATTAAAAAAATCTTTATTATTAATAAAAATATCGTATGGAATATTTATAATAGTATTTTCATAATCAGCAACATTTCTTACGGTCTTTTTTTCTTCTTTTTCTATATATTCCCTACCACATCTCAAAAGTGCTTCCTTACTATTAACTAAATTATACTCAATCAATTCCAAAACATCAACAAAAAACATATCTAGCTTATCTGCAAGATATAAGCATAAATCTTTGTTGAATTGCCTTTCAAAGCCAATTATTACCAAATTAGATTTCATAATTTCATATAGATATTATCATAATTTATTTTATTATCAAAACAAAAAAAACAAGATTTTTTTATATAAAAAAAACCACTTTGTAAAAAAGTGGTAATTTTTCTATAATTTTAATGTAAAAAATTACATATCAACGCCTCGTAAATTTGTAAGTGGTGCAAACTTACGCGCAACTATAAGTGCGTTTTTAAATTCTTCAACTGAATGTGGTATTTTAATCACCTTATCATTTGGCAAATTATATTTTTGTATGTAATATTTATTATTTTCCCCAACGATTTTAGCAATGCTTTCAATATCTTCTATTTTAAGTTCAGGCTCAAAAGTTGTTCTAAACTCGTGGTCAACACTAGATAATTTCAAAATTTCTATACTTTTTCTTATTTTTTCTTCAATGCCTTTACAAAACCTGTCATATTTTTCTGGCACAGATTTTATGTCCATAGCAACATAATCTAAAAGATTTTCTTTTAACAAATCTTCAAGTATTTCAGGATTAGATCCGTTTGTATCGAGTTTTACCAAAAAACCTTGCTTTTTAATTTTTTTTATAACATCTTTTAAATCTGGTTGTATTGTTGGTTCTCCTCCCGTGATGACAACCCCATCAATTAATCCCTTTCTAGATAGAAGAAAATCAAATATTTCAATTAAACTTATTCTTGAAGGTAAATTTCCACTAATTAATTGACTATTATGACAAAAATCACACACAAAATTACAACCATTTGTAAATATAACAGAAGAAATGTTGTTTGGAAAGTCAACAAAAGAATTTTTAATAAATCCACCGATGTTCACTAAATCATATCCTCGTTAATTGTATATTTTTTCCTTAATTTATACTCTTCTCTCTTGCTTTCGTTAAAATCTTGTACTTGCCTTAAATATCCAACCACACGACTCCAAACTTCTGTTTTTTCTCCACATTCTGGACAGGAGAAATGTTCACCAGCAATATAGCCGTGTTTTTGACAAATACTAAATGTTGGAGTTAAAGAAATATATGGCATTTTTGAAGTTGAGAAAATTTTTCTGATAAGTTTTTTTGCAATTTCCTTATCTTCAATTTTTTCACCAAGGTACAAGTGAAGAACAGTTCCACCTGTATACAAGCTTTGAAGTTCACTTTGAAGCTCAACAGTTTTAAATATATCTTCTGTAAATTCAACAGGAAGTTGTGTGCTGTTAGTATAGAAGTTTTGTTCTTTTCCTGCTGTTATAATATCTGGAAATCTCTTTTTGTCCAGTTTTGCAAGTCTTGCAGTTGTTCCTTCTGCTGGTGTTGCTTCTAAGTTATAGTTATTGCCTGTCTCAGCTTGAAATTGTTGCATTTTTTCACGAAGGAAATTCATAGTTTTAATTGCAAAAGCTTGACCTTTTGGTGTTGTAATGTTTTCTTCTCTACCAAAAAGATTCATAATTGCTTCATTCATACCAACTATACCAATTGTGTTGAAGTGATTTTCCCAATATTTTCCCGTTCTTTGTTTAACACTTCTTAAATAGAATGCACAATATGGGTAAAGACCGTTATCTGTTTGATGTTCAACAATTTTTCTTTTAATTTCCAGTGAAGTTTTTGCAATATCTGCAAGTTTAGATAGCTTATCAAAGAACTCATCTTCACTTCTTGACAAATAACCAAGTCTTGGAAGGTTAAGAGTTACAACTCCAATTGAACCAGTAAGAGGATTAGAGCCAAAAAGTCCACCACCTCTTTTTCTCAATTCTTTTACGTCAAGACGCAAACGACAGCACATAGAAACTGCATCTTCTGGTGAAAGGTCTGATGTAACATAGTTTGCAAAATAAGGAATACCATACTTACAAGTCATATCCATTACAGCATTCATAACATCGCTATCCCAATCTGTATTTTTAGTTATGTTGATTGTTGGAACAGGGAAAGTGAAAACTCTACCATTTGCATCACCTTCAAGCATTACTTCACAAAAAGCTTTGTTGAAAATATCCATTTCTGGTTGGAAATCACCATATGTTTCTTCTCTTGCCTCACCACCAATTATAACAGGTTGGTCTTTAAGTGTGTTTGGAACCTTTAAATCTAATGTGACATTACTAAATGGACATTGGAAACCAACACGAGTTGGAACATTAATGTTAAAGATAAATTCTTGAATTGCTTGTTTAACTTGTTCATAAGTCAAATTATCATATCTTATGAAAGGTGCACAGTAGGTATCAAAACTACTCCAAGCTTGAGCTCCCGCTGTTTCACCTTGCGTTGTAAATGTTGCATTTACAACTTGTCCCAAAAAGCTTCTTAAATGTTTAGCTGGTTTGCTTGAAACTTTACCTGGAACTCCTGTAAATCCATCAACCAAAATGGACCTTAAATCCCAACCAACACAATAAGCACCAAAAAAGCCTAAATCGTGAATATGCATTGCCCCACTTAAATGTGCTTCTCTAACTTCTGTTGGGTAAACTTCATTAAGCCAATAGTTTTTGGTAAAAGCTTCACGAACATAGTTGTTTAATCCAGCAATACTTCTTTGCATATTTGCATTTTCTTTTACTTTCCAATCTCTTTCTTGAAGATAATCATCAAAAAGATTGATTGTTGCGCCTATTAAAGCATTAGCTTCTCTTGCTTGACTTCTTTTTTCTCTATAAAGAATATAAGCTTTTGCAACTTGAGCGTGACGATTTTCAATTAAAACTTTTTCCACCATATTTTGAATTTCTTCAACAGTTGGAATTCCACCATCTTTATTTCTTAAAGCTTCATCAACTTGTAAAGCAAGCTTCATAGATGTTGCTCTGTCATTACCCCCACAGGACTCTGCTGCTTTAAATATAGCATCAGCAATTTTGTTTATATCATACTCCTGATATGTACCGTCTCTTTTATGTACTTTTGTTAATGTCATTTTCTCCTCCTTGTGTTTGAGACCACTCTATCACATACTATATGTTGTGGTCAAGCAAAATTGACAAATCAATATATTGTATTTTTAAATTTAGACAAATTGTACAAATTTAAAAAATTATATTAAAAAAGTAGACAAATATAAAATTTGCTTATTATAAAGAAAAATGATAATTAATTTATAACAAAATACATAAGAAAAGTAAAAAGTGCAAAGTTATTATACTTTGCACTTTTTGTTTACTTTTTTCTTCTTTTTAATTTCTTTTTAGTACCCACTGTAAAAATTAACACAAGTCCAGCACCACCAACAACAATAACAAGTTGATACCATTCAACCTTAAAGCCTATTGTAAATGTCCCCAAAGATGCAGAAATAGTACCATCACTTGCAACTCCAATTATAATATTTCCATTTAGGTCCGTTCTATATATTTTTTTTACACCTGAAGATTGAAGTCTATTTAGAATTGTCTTGCTTGGATGTTCATAACTATTGTTTTCCTCGTCCGTGCAAATAACTGCGTAGCTAGGAGTAATTGCATCAATAAAATCTTGAGTTGAAGATGTTGTACTACCGTGATGTCCTACTTTTAAAATATCAATATCAATTACACTTTTTGCATACTCACCTGTATAATCGTCATACAAGTTTAATATTGCTTTTTCAACTTCTTTTTCAGCATCTCCCGTAAACATAGTTTTAACACCAGCATAAGTTAAAATCATAACCGGAGAATAATTGTTTTTAACAGAAAAACTTTTTTCTAATGGTGCAATAAAATCTATACTAAAATCATCTTCTACAATATCAGAATCAACATCAAAAAATTCCACTTCACAATTTTCGTTATTTAATGCTTTAACAAAGTTTTTGAACACATCAGTTTTTACAATTTGATTATCATCAACAATTCCTAATGCCTCTGCTTCATCTGGCGTATACTGATTTGGTCTAAAACATTTTTCAATTTCATAGGTTTGAAACAAAATTTCAGCTCCACCTGAATGGTCAGCATCAGAGTGAGTTAAAACAAAATAATCTATTATTCTCTCTTCTCCTGCTTCAAAAAAATTATTATTTAGGTAATTTATTAATGCCGTTCTTGATTCATTATTTTTGTCTCCACTATCTATTACCATATGCTCGCCGTTAGGCATTTCTATTGCAATAGCATCAGCATTTCCAACATCAATAAAATGCATTTTTAATTCAGAGTTTGTAACATCGCTTGAAACTTCTGGATAAAATATACCATTTAAAAAATTTTCTATTTCATATCTAACAAAATAGGTTGAAAGTAAAGCACTTATAAAAACAATTGCAACTATAAATCTTATTATAAATGATCTTTTTTCTTTTGCTTCCATTATATAATTTCCAAATTATCCTTTTTAATTTTTATTTTATTTTTAGGAGCTCTCCCTTGAAACAAAGCTAAAATTTCTGGCATTCTGTCTATAGCTTCACGATAGCCTTCATCTATCATATCCAAATAACCCTCTGTACTGGTAGACTTAAATCTCTTTGTTTCTGGTTTTAAAACGACATCTCCATTAATATAACCATTTATCACATTACCTTTCATTAAAATTCTAATTGTGCAAGCAAGAACATCAAAAACCTTTGTCGATGAAGTACCATATCCTCTTGATTTGTTTACATCAATTGCAACAACATAATCACAACCCATAAGTTTTGGTATGTCAGAAGGAAGAGTGTTTTGTAAGCCACCGTCACAAAGAATTTTCCCTTCAAATTCCACAGGTTGAAAAATTCCTGGTACGCAACAACTTCCTGCAACAGCTTTTGCCAGGTTTCCCTTTGTAATGCAAACTTCATTTGTACTTTTTAAATCCACAGCAACAGCAGAAAATGGTTTTTTTAAATCTTCTATGTTAATATCACCTAAATTATCCGTAATTATCTTTTCAATACCATCTGTTTTTGATGGCATAAATACAATTTTATTAGTTTTTATATCTTTAATTTTGATTGTTTTTGCAATATTGAATATCTCACTAAAAGTATAACCTGCAGAATAAAATGCGCCAACTAAACTTCCAGCACTTGTTCCACAAACATAATCAAAAGTTAACCCGTATTCTTCAAAGGCCTTCAATGCACCCAAATGAGAAAATCCTCTTGCGCCACCACCACCAAGAGCTAATCCTATTTTAGGTCTTTTCTTTTTAATACCAATAAAATTCAAAAATCCCATATCACTATATTATCACAAAAAAAATATTTTCGCCACAATAAGCGAAAATATTTTTAAAAAATTATATTAATTTTCTGTATTATTTTGAGGAACTTCTACCACTTCTGTTTGATCATTGTCAACAACTTCTATTTTTCCATCATCAGAATTATTTTCAGCCTTTAATTTTTCAATAGCCATTTCAACATCTTGTATGTCTTGTTTAATTTCTTTATTAACAGTTGTCAAAATTCTATTTGTTGTTTCAAGAATTGGATATCTTTCTTTATTTGCTGAAATTACTTCTTCACAATGTTGAACTGATAATCTTAAACCATCTAAAAGATCCAAATCTTCTGCCAACTTCTTTGCTTTTTCTTCATCAATATCAACATAGTTATTAACACCGTAAAGCACAACTTTTTGTTTAGCAACCAAAGCTTCTTTTCTTCTTAGTTTTTTCTTATCATTATCCAAGTTCTTTCTAACTCTCATTAATGGTAAAAATTCTTTTTTATTTGCTTTTAAATCTTTTTCATTTGCTTTTAATCTTTCTTTTAAAACTTCCAATCTTGCTTCGTATTCTTTCAAAGTCATCATTGGAACAAATTTTTCTTCTTCATTTGTAGCTTCAAAAAGATTTTCAAGAGCTTCTTTTTCTTCTAACCACTTATTCTTTTCTTGTTCTGTTTTTTCTTTTAAAGCTAAATACTCAGCTTTTTGTTCTTCAAGTTCTCTCTTTAATTCTTCAATTTCAGCTTGACTTTCTTCCGTTATAGTTTGTTCAGATTTTTCAACAACTTCTTGCTCTTCTTGATTGTTTTCTACAATATCGTCATTAAAAATAGAAACTTGACCATCTAATTGTTCTTCACGTTCTTCTGCTGGCAATTCTTGTTCTTCAACCTTAGTCTCTTGTTCTTCTTCAAAATTGTCAATGCCAAAGTTAAAATCGTCATCATCAAAGAAGAAATCATTAAGATCTATATCGTCTTCAACACTTTGTTGTGAAGAAGCAAGATTTTGTCTTTCTTCAATAGCTTTAAGATTTTTTTGTTTAAACTCTTCTTCGGCAGCTCTTAATTCCTTAAAGTTGTCATATTCTTCAACTTCTTCTTTATTGTCAAATCCTAACTCTAAGCGTTCTTTTTCTGCCAAGTCTTCATCAACAGACTTTATTTCTTCCTCTTCTTGTTTAACAACTTCCTTCTCTTTTTCCTTTATTTCAGTTACAGGAACAAACTTAGTTTCTTCAACCTTTTGTTCTTCTCTTAAAACTTCAGGACGATTTTCTTTTTGTCCAGCTTTTATATTTTTCTTTTCTTCTGTTTTAGGATCTAAAATAGATAGTAACAAATCTCCCAAAAAGAATATGATAAATCCACCTGCAATAATAATTGCAATGATAGCAAGCACATTAACAAGTGCACTACCAAAATCTACAAATGATAATAAAGATGTAAAATTATTCATAAACAACCTCTTTTTTTAAGTACTGACATTTTACCACATTAGTTATTCATTTGCAATACCCTTTATTGAAAATTTTTTAAATTTTAATGAAAAACAACAAAAAAACACGATTTTTGCAAAGATTTACCGTGTTTTTTTACTTTTTTCTCTTATCCTTGAAGTCCTTTTGCTTGCCTTACCATATCTTCAATCACAATATCATACACCTCACCCAATGACGAACAATACTCTAAAACTTTCCAAGGCTCATTAGTGTGAAAATGAATCTTAATTAATTCATCATCTCCCACAACCAACAAACAATCTCCATTAAAATTTTTAGTAAAGTATTCTCTTATTCCATCATCGCTTAAATTTTTACCTTCTATTAAAAGTTGAGTGTCATATCTAAATTCCATATTTACCTCCAAAAAGAATGTTACAATAAATATATCTTAATATTTGTACTTTAAGTACAATTTGCTAATAATTTTATATTTTTTACTCATAATTGTCAAATTTATAAATAAAAAAACTATATTTAGATAAATTTACAAATAAAAAAAGCTTTTACAAGCTTTTGGTGGAGACGGTGGGAATTGAACCCACGTCCGAAAAAGGTGAATCCTACTTTTCTACGATGTGTAGTTTATGCTCATTTCTCTTACAAAAGCATAATCATAAACAAGTATGCTATTGCCAGCGCTTTAAATTTTTTAAAACAAATAAGCACTAAATTTGTTTTAAAGGTTCACGAAAGTTGAACACAAATTTTAAACTCGTGCGCATTTAAAATTGTGTGTTGCCATTAAGCAGCAACTAAATTTTCGCTATAATCTGCGTTTATTTTTTTGTGACTTTTTAGGCAGATCCACACTGCCACACGCTTTATGCAAAATTCACTTCTTTCCCGTCGAAACCTGTTCGTCCCCAAGTTAAATTTTTTTGGAATATCTTTTTATTTCCATTTCAGCAGATTTTTGTTTTAAACTTTCCCTTTTATCGTAAAGTTTTTTACCTTTTGCCAAACCACATTCAATTTTTACAATTCCATTATTTATATATACTTTTAAAGGAATTAATGTGTTTCCTGCAATATCACATTTCTTTTTTAATTTTACAATTTCAGCTTTGTTTAACAAAAGTTTTCTTGTTCTTTTTTCATTTGGAGCAAATGATGAAGTTTTATCATACTGCTTTATATAAGCATTCTTTAAAAAGACTTCTCCATCTTTAATGGTAATAAAAGCCTCATTTATACTTATTCCCCCATCTCTAACTGACTTTACTTCACTACCTTCAAGAACAACACCTGCTTCAAAATTATCTGAAATAAAGAAGTTATGATAAGCCTTTTTATTTGTAGTTATAACCTTCATCAGAGATATTATAGCATAATAAAATAAAATTTCAACAGAATTTTCCGTCGAAATTTTAATTTATTATTTTTCAAGCCCATTATTTTTTTGAGTTTGAACATATTTTTCTATCATTTCACTTATCATCTGAGAATCTGAAAGTGTTTTTATAATATGCTTAACTTCTTTTTCTGATAAATTCCCAATCAATTCTTTTTGCCTAGCATTTGCAAAAGCTACGAAGAATTTTCTTCTTTCTTCAAGTGGTTTAACCAACCCAATTTTTACTTTTTTAGCTTCATCAATTGTAGCACTTGTAGTTCTTATATCTTTTCTTTCAGACGACTTTCCAAAAAATTGTTTTGCGTGAGTCAACTGATTAAATATTTCAGAGGTTGCTATCCTTTCTTCTCCTTTTTGAGTTCTACATTGTTTTGCAAGCTCTCTACAAGTTTTAGATATCTCCCCAACAACAACTTTATCAAAGGCATTTTTTAGCGATTTTTCTGAAACAGGTTGTTTTTCTCCAATTTTCCCACTAAATATTTTTTTATAATTTGGCTGTTCTTCCGTTTCCATATCTTCTTGTTCATCAATAGAACTTATGTAATCAGGCATATCCAAATCCTGTTCTGATTCTTCTTTATTGATATCTTCAACTTCATCAGTTCTTCCTGGCAATAATATAACATCTTGCCCATCAATATTTTTTATGTCTGCCTCAATGCCCTGAGCTAACAACCATTTTTCTGTTGATTCCAACAATTCTTGTTGTTCTTTTTCTTTTAAAACACCTGCAAATTGACTTTTGCTTTCTATTTTAGGAGTATGTTCAAATCCAAAACTTCCTGTTTTCCCACTAAACATTCCTAAAATCTTTTTACCAATTTTATCTGGTATAGGAGAATTAAACATCACATTATGCCTTTCTCCAAAAAGAATTTGGTAAAGTGATGTTGGTTCTTCTTTGTATCTATAACCAATTTTTGTTAAATTTTTATATATGTCATACTCTGATTTTTTAGATACTTTTAAAAATCTTGTAATTGCTCTTTCAGTTTGGAAAGCTATGTTTTTTAATGTGTGACTTGATGCATTGCCAAGAGCTGCAATTGAATTAGAGATTTGCAACCTTAAAGCATTGTCTACTTTTCTATTAAATTCAAAGCCCATATCATAACTTTCTGCAATAAACATTGTTGTCGTAAGTTCAATTATAAACTTTTCCCTTTCAGAAAGATTACTGCTTAACTGATTTTTTATACTTTCTTTTGCAATTAAATTAAAAAGCACAACTAATTTATCTACTTCGGTCAATTTTTGTCCATTATAATTTTGGGCTAACCTAATTGTTCCACCTCTCACAGTTGAAGGAGTTGACAACTTTTCATTATCTTTAACTTTAACCCCAAATTGATTTTCAACATCTTTAATAATAGATTTAAAGTTTGGACATATCTCTTCATCTTTTCCAAAGTATTTTTTAATTGCACCATAATTACCAATAATAGGACATCTTAAAGATAATGATTTATCTCTTAGTGCAAAAGAAGAATGACCATTCTCCGTATATCTTGGAACACCTATCATCACATCTTTTTCGTGATGCATAGCAGAATCTATAAACATAGGGTCTGCTGTTGTCTGAAATCTTGTTATCAATCCTTTTGCATCAATATCAATTTCATTATCGTATCCCATCAATGTTATTGCATCGTGATCATTTTCTAAATAGTCTACAAAATCATCATAAGTTTCTTTTGTCATTAAGTCTTTATAAAGCATAAAAACCTCCTAATCTTCGCGTTTATTATATCACTTTAAAAACGCAATTTCAAGGGGGTTTTTAAATTTATTTCATCAATCTTGACTAAATATTCTCTTTACATAATCATATGCCACAATTTGAACCATTGTTCTGCTCATAGGACCTGTAATCAAAAATGCTTGACCAACACCAGCTGTAACAATGCTATTTTGCTCTTCTTCGTTAATTTCTCCTGATTTACTATAAAGTTCAACTAGGTCATTAATATCGTTTGGAGAAAGAGAAAAAATAAATGAATACTGACTAGCATTAATAACGTCAGTTGATTGTCTTTGAATTTCAGGCGAACCAACAAAGTCCTTTATGTTTTGCGTAATAACAATTTGCATTCCATTGTACTTACGAATACGCTTTGCCATTTGAGCCATAAAGTCCAAAGCAATAGGATAGTTTGGATTAATGAACACGTGAGCTTCATCAACTGCAACCACTATTTTTCTTTTAACATTAAATCTTTCGTTAAAGTCCTTATTTTTAATAATCTCATTATCCAAATACTTAAAAATCAGCAACATTTGAGCATTTGCAATAACTTGGTTTCTATTTGCCAACAGGGACCTGAAATTAAATGTTACAAAATTTTCCTTTGTTTCCATACTTGTTGGACCATTCCACAAGTTTGCATTTCTACCACCACTAGCAAATTTTTTAACATATGTTTCAACAGTCATATAATTTCTTTTTTCAAAGTCATTTTGAGATGTGTTTATTTTGTTTACAATATATTTGTACAAATCATCAAAAATTGGAAAATCTTTTGGTTTTAATTTTGAAAGTTCAACACCTGGCCCAATACCCTTTTGTTTATATACTTCAACAACTGCCGAGTTTAAAATTTCAAAAGAATCACTATTCATTCCTTCCATAATAACTTTAAAGAATTGTTCCAAAAATTGAAGGTGTATTGAATAAGAATCATCACTTCCACCTTCATCAGCTTCAAGAGAAGTAATAATGTGGAACGGATTGATAATTCCCATAGCAGAAGAACCGACATCAATCCATTTTCCTCTTAAATTTTTTGACAGTTGGGTATATTCATCTTCTGGGTCCAAAATAAAAACTTTAGTATTGTCTGCTGCAAAGTTGGCAAGAAGTGTTTTTGTTGCATAGCTTTTTCCAGAACCAGACTTACCAATAACCATCATATTACTGTTAACTCTTTCCCTATCTCTTTTGAAGAAATCAACAAACACAGGAAATTCGTTATAACCAATGTAAAAACCATATGGATCTTGAAGAGCACTTGAAACAAAAGGGAAAATTGAAGCAAGCGTTGAAGTTGGCAGACCTCTTTTCGTATTTTCAATATTATCTCTCATTGAAATGTTAGAACTTACAAATGCATCAACTTGACGACCAAACATTTCAGAATATCTAAATCCTTGTTGTTTTAAAATGGCTCTAACTTCTTTTCTGGCAGGTTCTTCACAAGTTATAAATATGTTAATATCATAAAGTTGTTGGTTATTATTTTTTAAGCTAGCAAGCAAATCCTTTAAAGTTTGCAAATGAGTTTGGTTTTCAATTTGTTTACTGCTTCTTGTAACTTTGGAAACTTTTGTTTCCATTTCCATTATTGCTTTATCAATTGCCCTTTCTGCTTTAAATTTTTGAACAGGTTTTATTTTTGTTATGACTCTTGTTCTATCAAGTCTATAAAATGGATATCCCCAAGCATTTGGAACTTGAAGTGGATAATCACTAACAACAAACTGACGATATGCTTTATCATCAATAATCATTCTGTTTGCTTGGAATCTTATCTTGTTTGGTGTTGCCCAGTCTATATGTTTAGAAAATGGCAAACTATCAAGTTCACGCTCATCAAATTCTTTTCCAAAATTTGCACGAAGGAAAACAGCCAAGTCATTTCCAACAACTCTTTCCGTATGCATTGGTGTTGGTGAATTTTGAAGAGTATTCATAATTCCGTTGATGGTATTTTCTAAAACTTCTTTATCTTTATCGTATACAACAAAATAGAAGTAATCTTTAAAAATTTTTTCATCTCTATTCATAGATTCCATTCTAGCAACTCTTTCTTCAAAAACACCAGAACGAACTTCTACTTCTTGTGGGGAAATTTCTCCTTCGTATTGCAATTCTAACAAGTTATCATACTTTTTATCTTCGCTATAAATATAGGAATCTAAAATCATTGCTTTATTAATTTTTACAATAGATGCAGACTGTTCATCAGATAATCTTCTAAGGGCATTGGCAAATGTCTCAATAACCATTTCTTGCTTATAATCATTTAAAAGTCCAAACTCTAAGGGATAAACTTCAATAACCATTGCATAATATTCTTTAAAATCAACAAATCTATCTTGCACAATATCTACAAATGGTATAATTTCTGAAACTGGATAATATTTTTTGTTTTTCTCTTTAGAATATCTCTTTTTTTGTGCTAAAAATCTTATTGCATAACCCAAAGTTTGATAAAGCCTAACATCATCGGCCACCTTAAAATACAAGCTTACAATAATAGAAACCCAAGCAATTCCTAACCATATACCCAAATTGTTAGGCAAACCACTCAAAAACAATCCAAGCCCCACAGCAACGCCAACAAAAGCTAAAATAATGTCACCTAATGTAACATTTTTAATAAACTCCATTTTTACTTTGGTTCTTCTTGGAATAACTTTCATAACACAATCCTTTTTTGCTATTATAACCGAATTATGTAAAAAAACAAAACATTTTAAAATAAAAATTAATTATAATAAAAATAAAATAGAAAAATAAATATCTGTTAAAAAAATTAAAATAACAAATAAATAAACCTTACAATTAAAGTAAGGTTTATTTTTATATTATTTTTTAAAAAAACACAAAAAATTATTAATTTATTTAATTTTTTAGTTTTTAATTAAATTCTATTTCATCTTGTTGTTCATTAATATCAGTAAATTTTGGAAGATTTTTTTCTCTATCTATTCTTTCTATTAAAATTTCTTTTTTAAATTTTTCTATCCATTTTGGATCCTGACTATCGCAAATCACTTTCCAATGCTTTAATATATCAGCACCACTAGTATCCTTCACAAAATAAAAATTCCACATAGGATTTTTATTTTTTGTAACAACATCTCCGTGTAATTTTATGTCTGCACCTTTAACATCTCTTGCAAAATAATAGTTTATTATCTCATTGCCTTTTTGTGCAACAACTTAAAAAAAAAAAAAAATATCTGCATCATCAACTAAAAGAGCATACTTATAACACATATAATCACTTCCAGAATTAATGACAACTTGTTCGTGTAATTTTGTATTTATATTATATATGCTGGATGCAAAAATAGTATTGTATTCTGGATCACCACTTTGCAAAACAACTTTTTGATGCAAATAGATATTAGCACCTTTAATTTTTTTAGCAAACTCATAATTCCATTCTGGTGATTTGCTTTCTGCAACAACTTTTCCGTGATTAATTACATCTGCACCAGCTATATCTCTAGCAAACATAAAATTATATTGTGGGTCTTTACTATCTATTATCACTTTCCCGTGAGCAAGCACATCAGCATCACGAACATTTTTTGCAAATGTGTAATTTTGCAATATATTACCATAATTAATGACTATTTTTCCGTGAGCTATTACATCGGCATCAAAAATATTCATAGCATATTGTAAAGAAATATCAGGATTTTTACTCTCCAAAACAGCTTTTTCGTGATCTTTTTTGTTGCATCCCCTAACATCTCTTGCAAATTTATAGTTTAAATTAGCACCCCCACTTTGTAAAACTTTTTGTGCAAGTAATTCAACATTTTGACCACAACT
>CALVZZ010000013.1 GCA_944372715.1 uncultured Clostridia bacterium
TTTATCTCGTTAAAGATTAGGACTCTTTAACCCGTCAAATTAATTTTGATGTCTTTATTTTAGGTTTTATGTCATTTTTTGTCAAATAAATTATATACGGTTTTTCGTCATTTTTTAAAACTTAAAATTTGTTATAAAATATAAAAAAAATCTTTAAACCATTGTCTAGATTTAAAGATTTTTAGTTTAAAAAACTTGTTTATTAGCTTCTAGCGTTTAATTTAATTCCAGGACCCATTGTTGTGCAAATTGAAACATTTTTAATGTATTGTCCCTTTGCTGCTGCTGGTTTTGCCTTTATGATTGCATTCATCAATGCTTCATAGTTTTCCATTAACTTTTGTTTTCCGAAGCTAACTTTTCCAAATGTTACGTGGATGTTGTTAAATTTGTCTAAACGATATTCAACCTTACCAGCTTTAACATCTTCAATAGCTTTTTTAACATCTACTGTAACAGTTCCACTCTTTGGATTTGGCATTAAACCTTTTGGTCCTAAAACTCTTGCAATTCTACCAACAACCCCCATCATATCAGGTGTTGTGATACAAACATCAAAATCAAGCCAATTATCATTAAGAATTTTTGCAACAATTTCTTCTGCCCCAACATAATCAGCGCCTGCTTTTTCAGCTTCTGTTGCTTTATCACCTTTTGCAATTACAAGCACTTTAACTTTTTTACCTGTTCCATTAGGAAGAACAACAACTCCACGAACTTGTTGGTCGGCAACTCTTCCATCAACACCAAGTTTAAGGTGAAGCTCTAAGCTTTCATCAAACTTTGTTTTTGATGTTGAAATTGCAAGGTCAATTCCTTCTTCAACTTCATAAAGTTTGGTGGAATCAATCAATTTTTTTGCTTCATTATATCTTTTATTCATAGCCTATTCCTCCACCGTAACGCCCATACTTCTAGCTGTGCCTGCAACCATACTCATAGCAGATTCAATTGAACTTGCGTTAAGATCTTGCATTTTAAGTTCGGCGATTTTTCTGATTTCTTCTTTAGAAATTTTTGCGACTTTTTGACGATTTGGTTTTCCAGAGCCTGTTTCAATACCACAAGCTTTTTTGATTAAAACAGCTGCTGGTGGAGTTTTTAGAATGAAATCAAAACTCCTATCTTGGTAAATTGTGATTACCACTGGAATGATAAGCCCTGCTTGTGAAGCAGTTTTATCATTAAATTCTTTGGTAAAGCCTGCAATGTTAATACCGTGTGGTCCAAGAGATGAACCAACTGGTGGTCCTGGTGTTGCTTTACCAGCTGGCAATTGTAATTTTACAACTGCTGATACCTTTTTTGGTGCTGCCATAATTTTCTCCTTTTTTAGTGGTTCCTTTGAAAGTTTTGGCAAACTTTCTCCCACGATTTTTATATTTTAAAGCTTATTTCTAAGCATTAAAACCAAATTAATTTTCGATTTTTCTAAGTTGAGAAAAATCCAAGTCAACAGGTGTTTCTCTGCCGAACATTTCAACATTAACTTTAACCCTGTTTTGTTCGTTGTCCACAGAAATTACTGTTCCAACCATAGTATTTAATGGTCCATCAATAACTTCAACCTTATCCATTGGTGAAAGATCAAGTTTAACATTTATCTTTTCAAGTCTCATCTTTCTTATTTCATCTTCTGTTAAGGCAAGTGGTCTTCCTTTTGGTCCAACAAACCCTGTTATACCTCTTGTTCTTGTAACATTGTGCCAAAGGTCGTCACCATAAATCATTTTTACAAGCAAATAGCAAGGCATTAATTTTCTTTGCACTAACTTTTTCTTACCATTTCTTTCTTCAATAACATCTTCCATAGGAATGATTATATCAAAAATTCTATCTTGCAAATTATATTTTTCAACAACGGTTTCTAGATTTTCCTTGGCAACATTTTCATATCCTGAAAATGTGTGTAAAACATACCATTTTGCTTCTTCTTGTTTTTCCATAATGCTCCTTTAACCTTGTGGAATACCTGATGTTAAAAGGTCAAACAACAAGCCTAATAAATAATCAATTCCAAAAAGAACAACAGTAAAGATAACAACAACAGCTAAAACAACACCTGTTTTTTTAACAACCTGACCAAATGTTGGCCAAGAAACCTTTTTTAATTCTGAAAAAGTTTCCTTTGTTTTTTTAGCAACTTTATTTTGCTTTTGTTCTTTTTTGTTTTTCTTTTTAGATTGCTTAGTAGATTTATCTGATTGTTTATTGTTTTCTTTTATAACTTCTTTTTGTTGTTGTTCAGAAACAACATCCTCATTGCTTACAACATCAGCATTTTCCGTAGTTTGAGATGGTTCTACAATGTTTTCAGGTTTATTGCTTTGTTTATTTTTATTCCTAGCCATAATTCACCTCTTACTTTGTTTCTTTGTGCAAAGTATGTTTACCACAACGCTTGCAGAATTTGTTTAGTTCTATTCTGTCAGGATCATTTTTCTTGTTTTTTGTAGTTGCATAATTACGTTCTTTACATTCTGTGCAAGCAAGAGTAATTCTGTCATTAATAGTATTTTTTGCCATATTTCCTCCAAATTTCCGTTTGATTTCGTGCAATAAAAAACTCCAAACGGAGTTTATTTCGCTATAGTATAGCATAAGAATAGGTTTTTGTCAATGTTTTAAACAACATTTTTTAAAAAATTAACTACGCAAAAATTTTAGAACTCTAGGTATTGCATCTTCCCTTGCAATATCAAAAACACGCATTATTTTTGGACTATATTCAACATTTTTGGGAGCTTCTCTGATTAAATCCCTAGCATTTATATTAAGCTCGTCAGCAATTCCCTCACAAATTAGCCTTCCCAAAATGTATTGATAATTTTCTTGGAAAATTCCATTTCTATCTGCAATTTCTTTTACATCATCAACATTTAAAATTTTATCTATTGCAAAACTTAAAAATATTGTAAGTTTTTCAATTGCAAATCCATTTCCATTTGCTCCTGCAAGAATTTGCCAACGCATACTCAAATCATAATTTGGAAGCAAAAAATCTCCATACCCTTTTTTATTTAAGTATGCTAAAAAATCTTGAGCAATAATATCCCCATCTACAGCATTTATACATATATCATCATAGAGTTTATTGAATGTTTCTTCTTTTTCTAAAAAATCTGCATTTTTATAGGACTTTTGGAAGCTTCTTCTCATTTCTATAAATTTTTTTCTACAAGCTTCCGTGCTTAACTCTTCAACCTCTTCCAAATTTCCCTCCATAGTTATGATAAAACATTTTAACTATATTGTCAAACAACTTGTTTGGATTTGGTTTTATTTTTTATTTGTATTGCATCCTTAGCTTCCAAATATAGTTTAGCCATAGAAATTTCATAGAAAGGAGCAACAACTAACACTAGTCCCACAATTCCCACTAAAATTGTAACTAAAATTATCACCCAAATTGGAACGATTAGAAATAATGAAAATAATTCTATTATTCCAAATCCAGCCAATGAAAATGCAAAAAAGATAAGTAATGAAAATGTTGAAATAATAAATATTTTAAGCCTATAACCATAAACCATTTCCTTACTTTTTCTTAAAACGGAAAAAGCATCTAACAATTCATTATCAGCTAAAATCACCGAAGTGCTGACACACGGAAAACCTCTTTCCGC
>CALVZZ010000014.1 GCA_944372715.1 uncultured Clostridia bacterium
GTATGTTAACCAGCATAACAATACCAAATTCAGTGACAAGTATAGGTGACTCTGCCTTTGTTTATTGTAGTGCACTAACAACTGTAACAATTGAAAGCAATTATGCTTACAGAACTGCAACAAGTACAACGGCTTGTGGGTATTTATTACAAAAAGCAACAACTGTAAGAGTTCTTACAAGTTGCATTGGAACAAGTAAAAATTCTTACTTAAACAATACAAGCAATTTTACTAAAACAATTGATGGAGATTATACTGTTTATACGAAAAAATAACTTATTATTATTTTATAACTAAAAAGGTTAAAGAACTTTCTTTAACCTTTTTTATATTAAATTTTGTATACTTATGCCCATTATGTGATGATATGCTTGCGATAAATGGACAATCACTGATATTGATGTCCTTAGTTCTTCAGTTTGATTGTTCTCTTGATATGTCTTTAACCGTGTAATCTCTGTTCCCATATCTGCTATGTCTTTATGATTAGCTAAAAAACAAAGTATGCTTTCTTCATTTTTCCAACTAGTGTCTAAGGTGTTGATCATATTTTTAAACTCAGTATTTGTTATGTCGTTGTTTTCATTCACATAATTTTGTATTGCTAGTGCTTGATTGTATATATTGTACAAGTATTTATCAATTGTTATTTGTTCCCAAACACAAGTTATGATTAGTATTAATAATATTACTATTATTGATAAAAATCTCTTACTCATATTTTCACCTTAGAGCTTTCAAATGTTACAAAAGATTTATTTTTTTCTTGCAAATAAATTGTTCCATTTTTATTTACTGTTAAAACCAAAACTTTTGAAATTTTAGATATTTTCATTTTGTTTAATATATCATCTAAAAATTTTTCATCTAAATTTGCAAGTTTTAAATTATTTTTTAAAATTTTACCTTCACTTATTAAGGTTATGGGAATAGTTGTTTCATCAACTTTTAATTTCATATTTTGGTTAGTTATAGGTGAGAAATCAGATTTTGGAAGAATGTTTACTTTGCCATTTGTTTCCATAATTGCATATTGGACTTCTTCTAAATTAAAGTAACCTGAACCCCTTATAGCTTCAAACAAATCATCAATGGTTATATTAAGTTCCTTTAATGCTTTTGCATCTATTCCGTTTGGATTTATAACTATTACAGGCTTTCCACTTATAAAATTTCTAAATTTTACACTTTTTCTAGAAATTAATGTTAAAAAATAGTGTGCAACAACAAGTGTGAGAAGGGGAACAATTCCGTGTAAAACAGGGACAGATAGCTCTGCCATTGGAATAGTTGCAAGGTCGGCGATAATTAAGGTTAAAACAAGCTCAAATGGTTGCATTTGACCAATTTGTCGTTTACCCATCAACCTAAAAACAAAAAGTACTAAAATATATATTAAAAGTGCTCTAATTATGATTGTTATCATAATTTAAGTTTGTTTAACTTTTTTCTTTTTATTCTCTTTTTTAAATTTGAGTTTTTGTTTTATCTCAAACAAAAATGCAGATATATTGATGAGTCCAAAAACTGCACAAATTAATACAAAGAAAATAGCTCCAAGAGAACAAGAAATTGCTAAGTTAAAAAACAATGGTAAGAAATTTGCAAGTAAATTACTAGTAAAACTTACTAATGCAGAAACAGGAATGCAACATAAAATTGCTTTGAGCATAGGTTTTAAAATATTTAATTTGCAATTTGTAGCTTTTGAAATCATTCTTATGTTTAATATGCTAGCAAGAGTCATACAAACACCCATACCTACGATTACAGCTCTAATTCCAATGTATTTTGGTAAAAACCAAATTGAAAACAACATAAATATTGTGCCTAAAATGTAATTTTTTAATGATTTCATTTCAAGTCCAAGAGCATTTAAAATAGATGAAGTTATGTTTGTAAGCCCTAGTGGTAGCATTATCCAAGCAGCACTTATAAGAAGATTACCACTTGTTGCATTGTTGTAGAAAAACAGTCCTATAAACTCACCAGCACCAATGTATAAAGGAATGAAAAACAAAGAAATAAACATTGTGAAGATTATGGAAGATGTGATTCTGTTTTTTATGTAATCTGTTTCCTGATTTGCTATTGCTGAAGATAAATCAGGAACTAATGCCATAGATAAGGAACCTGTTATAGCATTTGGAATAAAGATAAATGGGAGTGTCATACCCATTGCAATGCCGTATATAGACATTGCTTGTGCATTTGTATAACCAGCTGTGACTAACCTTAAAGGAACAATTATTGCAATTATTGGTTGAATTAAACTAGAAGCAATTCTCACTCCTGTTATAGGAATTGAACTTTTTAAAAGTGTTTTAGTATAATTTTTTGGTTTACTTAATTTTCCTCCATAGACAAAGTATAAAATTGAGACAAAAATAGATGATAGTGCGCAAGCAACTGTAAGTGAAGATGCTGCAGAAATTGCTGATGACATTACAGAAGTAGCTCCTGCTATGAACAATATGCAAAGTACAATTCTTACTACTTGTTCAAAAAGTTCGGAAAGGCATACAGCAAGAAAGTTTGAATGTCCCCAAAGTGCTCCACGAAATGTTGAATATATGGATGAAAATAAAACAGCAGGTAACATAACAAATAGAATTATTAAACACCTATCATCTGTGAAAAGTAAGTTAAAGACTCTATTAAAAATTAATACTACAACGCATAAAATAATACTAGTAACAAGACCCACAATAAGTGCAGTTGCTATCATTGAAGCTTCTTCTTTTTTATTTTGTTTAACATTTAATTTTGCTGACAGTTTTGATATTACAAGGGGTAGACCACTTGAAACTATTGTGAGTAGTACTCCAAATACTGACATAGAAACTTGATATAGTCCTAATGCTTCTGCGCCTAAAACTCTTGAAAGAAAAATTCTAAACAAGAACCCTAATGCTCTTGTTAATACGGAAAATATTGTTATTAATGCAACTGCTTTAAATAAAGATTTCATCAAAATATACTATTAGACAAGCAGTTATTTTATGAATATGTAAGATGTAATTTTTTTTTATTTTTTAAATATATATAATAGTGGAGTAGTTATGACACAAATAAAAAATCTTCCATTTTATAGATTAAAACATAATGAAAGTCTTGATGATGTTTCAAAAAAGTTTAATGTTAGTTTAAATTCTTTAAAATTTTATAATATGGTTGAAAATTTTGAAGAAGGTGATGTTGTTTTTTTTCCACAATATTCTTCAAATGTATATATAGTAAAACCTGCTGATACAATAAAAAGCATTGCAAAAAAACTTTCATTGACTGAGTCGGAATTGATGGCAAAGGCTAAAACAAATAAATTGTTTATTGGTCAAAGAATAGAGTATTAGGAGATAAATATGTTTAATTTATTTTCAGAATTAAAAAAAGAGTTTAATATACCTTATGTGACTGATTATAATTTAATCAATTTAACAGGAAAAGCATTGTATGTTGAAGGACATAAAGGTATTATGACACTTTCAAAAGAATTGATATCTTTTAGAGTAAAAAATGGAGTTGTTGTGGTTGAAGGCAAGTCATTAAGTTTAAAAATTCTTTCGGAAAACACTTTGTGTATTGAAGGAAAAATAAAAAAAACTGAGGTGTTTTAATGAAGTTTAATTTTGAATTAAAACACAATATAAAATATAAAATTCAAGGATATAATTTTGAAAAATTACTTAACAATCTAATTAAAAACGAAATTAAATTAAAAAAAATTAAAAAGTTAGATGATAATATTTTAGAATTTTATTCATATAAAAATAATGATAAAATTATAAAAAATAATATTAATAAATTAAATATAAAAATTATTAATGAAAAAAATTTTGGTTTTTTGTTTTTTTTAAAAAATATTTTTTTTAGAGTCGGTCTTGTTTCTGCTATAATTATTTCAATAATATCATTGTTTCTATCGCAAATGTTTGTTTTTAAAATAGAAGTTTATGGAAATGAAAAAATTACAAAACAAGAAATCATTTCTTGTTTAAAAGAGCTTGGTGTTAATACATTTACATCTAAAAATTCTATAAATACTTTTGAACTAGAAAAAAATATATCAGAAAAAATTCCTTCTATAAGTTTGGTTAGCGTTATGACAAAAGGGACAAGTTTAATTATAAATTTACAAGAAAAAGTTATAAATGACGAATATCAAAATGTTGGACTGTTTGAACCGTTGAAGGCAAATTTAAATGGTAGAATAAAATCTATAAAACTTATACAGGGAACTTTAAATTGTAAGGTGGGAGATTTAGTAAAAGAAAACGACATTCTTGTTTATCCATACATCATTGATAGCTCAGGAAATAAAAAGTCTGTTAAAGCAGAGGCAGAGATTGTTGCAGAAGTTTGGTATGAAAGCAGAATAACACATTACGATGAATGTGTTAAAACATATGAAACGGGAAAAACAATAGAAAAAAATAATTTATATTTTTTAGATATGCCTATTTATGTTGATAAAAAAGATGTAAAATTTAATCAATATGAAACAAAGGTTAGTTATACTTATTTATCTTCCTTTTTAATTCCGATTAAAATAGAAAAAATTTTATATATTGAAACTGCTTCTAAAACTGAAAAAGTACCTTTTGAAGATGTTAAAGAAAGTTTAATAAATGAAGTAAAAAATCAAGTTTATCAAAAAGTGGAAAATAAAAGTGTGATAAATGAATATCACACTATTATATCAAATTTGGGCATAAATGTTGTAAGTTATGTTGTTGTGGTTGAAGAAAGTATTGTTAACCTTCAATGATATCCTCAGGATTTCTTTTTATTTCCTTTTGTGTTTTAACCTTTTTAAACGATTTTTTATCAACAGAGTTAATACTTTTTGTTATGTTTACTGCGTGCTCATATCTTGACTCGTTCATCTCGGCAATTTCTTTGCATTTTTTATTTAATAATGCTAAAAATTCTTCATAATGTTTTTTAAAGGTTAGTGGACAATCCATTGTAATGGTAATTTCTTTATTTTTTACTTTTCTTTTAGTTTCAAAGTTTTTATAAATTACATTTTCTAGTGCTATATCGCACTTAAAACCTGTGCCACCATAAACTTTATAAACATCTGCCTTTATTTGTATTATTAGTTTGGGCTTTGCCATTTTTATTACATTTTCTAAGTCTACTCTAAACTGCGTTGAGAACATTGAAGTTATTGCGTCAATCAAATATAAGGAATGTTCTTCTGGGGTATCTCTTTGTGCAATTTCGTGTACAAAAATTTGTTCGTCTGTTTGCCTAAAAGATTTTGGAATGAAGGATAATCTTTCTATTTTAAAATAGTATTTTCCATTTTCAAAAGTTTTGTATAACAAAATGCCTGTTCTTTTAAGTAAATTTTCCGGAGTGTCATAATATGAAATTGTGCTCATTGTTCTTGAACTTGATTTTATGTTATATGCTCTTAAAGTTGAGCATACAAACAAAAGCTTTTTAAAAGCTTTTTTTGTTAGTGTTGCATAGTGCTTTCTATCACTTTTGTGTTTTGCAATAAAACTTCCCATAAACCCTCTTTGATTATATGATAATTAAAATTATAAAAAAAA